>DASXRW010000521.1:0-21017 GCA_036506355.1 Burkholderiales bacterium | reverse complement strand
CCGGCAAGCCGCATGCGCTGGCGCGCGCCCTCGACCAGCGTCTCCAGGCGCGTGCCGGCCATGCGGCGCGCGGACAGGTATTCCTCCTGCGCCGCGACCCAGTCCGGCACATAGAGCTCGGCGAGCGCCTGCCCCTTGCGCACCGGATCGAGCGGCGCGCGTACGTAAAGGCGCTCGACAAAACCGTTGGCTCGCGCCTGCACGAGTGCGACATCGCGCTCGTTATAGCCGACGCTGCCGACCGCCTCGACCACCGGGGCGAGGACGCCTTTGCTCACTTCGGCGGTGCGCACGCCGAGGTTCTGCTGCATGCGCGGGTCGATGGAGACGCTGCCTGCGCCGCCGCCGGCATCCTCGTAGACCGGGACGAGCTGCATGTCCATGAAGGGCGACTTGCCGGGCTTGTCGAACTTCTGGCCCGGCACCATCGGGTCGTGCCAGTAGAGCACTTTCTTCCCGCTACCCGGATCGACGTCGCCCGGCTTTTGCGGCCCGCCGGTGGAACCTGCGGCGGCGCTCGAAGGCGCGCCGGTCATCTGCATGCCGCGGTTCATGCCGAGCGAATAGAGACCGTAGCCTGCCGCCGAGGCGAGCGCGGCAATGCCGAGCGCGAGCGCGAGTTTGCTAGTCTTCATTTGTGCGGGCCTTCCGGAATGAGGAAGTTGAGCTGCGCCCAGAGCCGCGCCGCCTCCATCTCGAGCTGCACCGCCTGCATGCGCACTTCGGTCTCGTTGCGCCGCGCGAGCAGCAAGTCGGCGACGCTCGTCTTTCCGCCCTGGTAGCCGGCGAGCGCCGCTCGGCTGCGCTCGCTCGCGAGCGGCAGCAGATCGCGCTCGTAGCGCGCGAGCCGCTCGCGGCCGTTCTGCCACTCGGCCAGCATCGCGCGCACTTCGCCGATGTGCGCCCTCAGCATCTCTTCGCGTTGCGCGCGCGCCTGCTCGGCCATCGCCAGCTTCGAAGCAACTTCCCGGTCCTGGCGGTTCGCCCGGTCCCAGGGCAGGGGCACCGAAACGCCAAGCGAGACCATGTTGGAGAACTCCGGTCCGCGCTGCTGATAGGCGACTTCGACGGTCCAGTCGGGCGTGCGGCTCGCCTGCGCGAGCCGCGCTTCGGTCGCGGCGATTTCTTCCTGCCTGGCGAGGACGGCGATGTCGGGATGATGCGCAAGCTCGCGCTCGAGGGCTTGCGGGTCGAGGCGCACCGTGTCAATCGGCGGCCGCGCTGCGAGCGGCGCATCCCAGCCTTCGCCGATCCAGCGCGCGAGGCTGGTCTTGGCGACGCTGATGCGCCGCTGGAACTCGCTCGCGCGATCCTCGAGCACGGCAAGCGTGCTGTGCGCGCCGATCACGTCCGCCTGGCTCGCGCGGCCGCCGCGGTAGGCGCCTTCCGCGGCAAGGATTTCCCGCTTGACCTGGCCGGCCTGCTCGGCGATCACCGCGGCCATGGCCTCGGCGTAATAGCGCTCGAGCCACGCCAGCGCGGTGTTGCGCTGGATGGCGGCGATGGCGGCCGCCTTTTCGGCGGCGGACCTCTCGGCTTCGCGCTCGAAGCGTTGCGCGCGCAGCTCGCGCTTCCGGCCGCGCGTCAGCTCCTGCATCACGCCGATGCGGCGCATCGTCATGAAGTCGCGCGTCAGGCTGAACTGATCAGCGCCGTTGACCGGCAGGTTGTCGATGCCCATCTTCAGCACCGGGTCGGGAAGCTGCCCGGCAGCGACCGCCATTTCCCGCGACGCCGTTACCGCGGCGTCCTGCGCGGCGAGCTGCCGCGAGCGTTCCACGGCGCGGCGCTGCGCTTCCGGCAGACTCAGCGGATCGGCCGCGCCTGCCGGCAGCGCGAGCGTTACGAGGCACACCCACAAACTGCAGCTACGAAATGTCGACATCCCGATCTCCATACAGCGTGGCAAGCCGCGACAAATCGCCGCGGAGAAAGACGCCAAGGATCGCCGCCTCACGGCGGCGCGGAGATCAGACCAGGAAGGAGTGCAGCAGGATCCGGCGCGGCGGCGCGCCGGGCGGCGCGCCGTCGAGTCCCGTATCGGGAGGCGAGTGCGCTACCGTGCGCGGCACAAAGAGCACCGGCGCGTCGGCGGCGCTGCGCACCAGCGCGATAGGCAATCCGGCGAGCTGGAGATCGGCCGTGCAATGCGCGAAGCAGCGGTTGGCGTACAGCGCATCGTTGTGCCCGACCACCGTCTCGCAGTCACCGCAGCCTTCCTCGGTGGCCGGCGACATCATCATGTGCGCGAGCGAGGCGCGGTCGCGCTGGCAGGCGGAAAGCACAAAGCTCGCCTGCGCAAAGAGAAGCAGCGCGGCAAGCGACAGCGCAACCTTGCGGATCAGCCTGGCGTTCATTCGGGGCGCATTCTATCCGGAATCGCCTCTTAGCCCATCATATCGGTCTTGAGCACTGCGCTGAATGTCGCTGTCCTGGGCCTCGCCTATGCGTCGCTCTTCGTGCTCGAGCGAGCGCTGCCGCTGCGGCAGGCCACGGAGCGCCTGCTTCCCCGGCTGTTCGTCAATATCGTCGTTTCGGCTGCGGCGTTTGCCGCGGCGGCTGCCCTGGTGCGGCCGGCAGCCGCAGCGACGCTCGACTTCACGCAGGCCAGGTCCGTCGGATTGATTCCGCTCGTCGGCCTGTCCGGCACGCTGGAAATCGCGGCGGCATTTCTGCTCCTCGATCTCAGCTTCTACTACTGGCATGTGGCCAATCACCGCATCGCGTTCCTCTGGCGCTTCCATAACGTGCACCACATCGACCCCGATCTCGATGTCACGACCGCATTTCGCTTCCACTTTATCGAGGTCGGCCTGTCGGCCGGATTTCGCGCCGCCCAGGTGCTTGTCATCGGCCCGTCGCTCGCCGCGTACGTGCTCTATGAGCTCGTCTTTCAGCTCGGCACGCTCTTCCATCACAGCAACGTGCGCCTGCCGCTTTCCATCGAGCGAGCGCTGAACAACATGCTGGTCACGCCGCGGATGCACGGCATCCATCATTCCGACATCCAGGACGAGAACCTGAAGAATTTCGGCGTCGTCTTTCCCTGGTGGGACCGGCTGCACCGCACGCTGCACTTGAACGTTCCCCAGGCACAGGTCGCGATCGGCATCCCGGGTTACTCCCGGCCCGAGGACAACGCCGTGCGCCATGCCTTGGTGATGCCCTTCCGCCCGCAACGCGATTACTGGCAAGGGCCGCAAGGAAGGCGCCTGCGAAGAGAGCGGGCAGCGTCCGCCGAAAACTCCCGGCTCATGGAGTGACGCTCTGCCTTGCGCTTTTACGCCGCCTCTCCTTCGCTGTCGCGCCCGATCACGAGCTGCTGCGGTGAGGCGAAGCTGTAGCGCGGCACGAGCAGATTGATCGGCGCCGGCGAACCGCTGAACACGCGCCCGGCGAGGTCGAACTTCGAGCCGTGGCAGGGACAGTAGAAGCCGCCGGGCCAGCCCGGCTGCAGCGAGCCGGCAGCCGGCTGGAAAGTCGGCACGCAGCCGAGATGCGTGCACAGTCCCACGCTCACGAAAAACTCCGGGCGCACCGAACGGGCGGCGTTGGCGGCATATCGCGGTTGCTGCGAAGAAACCTTCGAATCGGGATCCGAAAGCTCCGTTCGCACCGATTGCAGGCGCGCGAGCATGTCCGGCGTTCGGTGAACGATCCAGACCGGCTTGCCGCGCCACTCGAGCGTCGCGAGCGCGCCCGGCGCGATCTTCGACAGGTCCGCTTCCACCGGTCCGCCGAGCGCGCGCACGCGTCTGCTCGGCACGAGGCTCAGCAGAAAGGGATACGACACACCGGCGAGCGCGAGCCCGCCCGCCGCGATGCCGACCTGCTGCAGCAGCTTGCGCCGATCCGGATCGGCCGCGTCTTCGGCGCCGCCGTTCATACGACCAGCTTGTCCCACCTGCCATAGTGATGATGGCTGCGCACGCCGCGCGGCAGGCTGAGCGCGACGATGGCAAGTCCGACAATCGCGCTCGCGATATTGGCGGTCATTGAGCTGCCCTCGAGCATCCACGGCGCGGCGATCAGCCACAGGCCCGCGGGCACGTTGAGAAAGCGCAGCGGGCGCGCGACTTCCGCCGTGGCGATGATCGAGATGGTCACGATCAGCGAACCGACGAGATGGTCGCTGTTGGCCATCGGCGCCTCGGTGCCGAAGGCAAGGCGCGTGAACATAAGCCACACCCCCAGCAGCGTCGTCGCGACGAGCGGCCAGGGCAGCGTCACGCCGCGCACCGCCTGCTTCAGCGCCGTGCCGAACGAGCCGAGATCGGTTTCCTGGTCTTCCTTGCTGCCTTCCACCGCGCCGCCCATGAAGAACATGCGCCACATCGGGCGGCCGGCGCGATGGCTCTGGCGCAGGAACTGGCCCATGGCCACGAGCTCATCGAGCGCGAACGGGATCATGACGAGCATTGCCGCGGCGGCGGCGAGGCAGAGCAGGCACCAGGTGCCGATCTGGATCGGCTGGATGACGATGAAATAGATGCTCACCACGCCGAGCGGCACCACCAGGATGCCGAAGAAGGTGACCATCCACGGCATGGTGCGCCAGCGCGTCTTGTCGCCCATCGCGCCCATCAGCACTTCGAGCAGGTAGGCGACCGCGCCGAGCCCCGCGTCGGGGATCGGCCAGGCCTTGGAGACATCGGAAGTGATGATGCTCTCTGTGCCGTTCTTGCCCGCCTCCAAGCCGGGGAAGAACGGCTCCCAGATGCCGTCGATGTGGCCCATCTGATACGCGGCGAGATAGCGCGCGATGAGGAAGCCGAACGCGCCGAGCGCAATGATCGGCAGGCGCTGCGCCCAGGTCGAGGGCGAATAGTCCCAGCCCGGCGGAATCGCGCGCGTGTCCATCATGCCTTCGTGGCTCATGCCGGGCATCATCGGCACGAGGATCGCGAACGTGATGGCGAGCGCGCCGACCACCGTGTCGTTGAGATAGGCGGCGGCGCTCGGCGACCAGAACACGAGCGGCGCGAAGAGGAGCCACAGGCCGACCGCGCTGCTGCCCCACTGCGCCCAGTTCGTGCGCCGGCCGAGCGAGAGCGCGCCGAAGACAGCGAGCAGCAGGCCGCTCAGCACATCGCTCCAGCCGAGCGCCATGCTGCGCCATTCGGGCGACGACAGCCCGCGCTCCGCGGTGACGCGCATCACCGCTTCGCCGAAGCTCGACGCATCGAAGAGCCCGAAGAGGGCGGGGCTGGTGAGGAGCCACGCGCCGAGCAGGATGGTGACGAAGTGCGCCCACAGTGTTTGCCGGCGCTGCGCCGCCATCATCTTCGCGTGCACTTTCATCGCGGGCATGGGATGGCTGACCTCTTTCGGTGCGCTCACGCCCGCGACCCGGGCGGCATCGAGTTTGTTCGCGCGGTACCACGCCTCGGGGTCGCGTTTCAGCGCGCTCAGCATGACGGGAAGCGCATCCCGCAGACTGTGCTTGGGCTCCCAGCCGAGCAGCTCCCCCGCGCGCGCGATGTCGAGCGCGTAGTGATCGTCTGCGGAGTCGACCATCCACGGCTTGATGAAGGGTTCCTCCTGCAACACCGCGTTCTCCACCCAGGCGCCGGTCTTGGCGAGCGCCTTCGGAATCTCGCGCGTTTCCCAGTCTTCGCCATGGAGCACCTGGCCGGCGAAGTTCTGGATCTCGCCGTAGCTCAGCACCGCGGGCTCGCCGATGAGAAGCGGCAGCTCCGCCGGAAGCGCTTTGCGCCGTTCGACCACGCGCGCAAACGCCTCGACGGCATCATCGAGGTGCACGTACGACTGCCCGCGCCGGACATCGCCGGGATAGACCTGGCTCATGAGCTGGCGCTCGTAGATGCGCGCGATCTGCTGCGAGAGGAACGCCGAGTGGCACAGATCGTCGTAGACGCCCGCCATCCGCAGGAACACTGCTGGAATGCCGCCGCGCTTGTCGCGGATCAGCGCCTCGGTGTCCACCTTGGATTGCGGATAGGGCCAGCGCGGCTCGAGCGCCGAATCCTCGGTGATGAGCTTGCCCGGCTCGCTCGGCGCGTGCACCAGCATGCTGCTCGCGAACACGAACTGCTCGGGTTCGAACTCCTGCAGGTGCTCGAGCAGGCGCTCGCTGCCGCGCACCGTGATCTCCTCGTAGAGCGGACTCGGTTCGCCGGTGAGGTCGTAATAGGCGGCGAGATGGATCACCGAGACGATGCGCCGCCCGTAGGCGATGCGCACGCGCTCGAACGCCGCCTTGACCGCCGGCTCGGAAGTGAGGTCGATGCAGATGCATTCGGCCTGGGGCGGCGGCGTTCGCGCCGCGATCTTGTCGAAGCCTGCCAGCGCATAGCGCCCGGCGAGCTTATGCACCAGCCGCGAGCCGATGAAGCCGCTGCTGCCGGTGATGATGACGAGATCTTTTTCGCTCATGGGCCGGTCAAGCAAGTTGGATGCCGCAGGCGCAGCTCAACGCGGGCTTCGGCTGCTGTCCTTGATCTGGCTCGCGTACTTCCCGGCGATCTCGCCCATCTTCTGCATCATCTCTGCGCGCATCTGGAACTCGAGCTTCTCGTTCCCCGGCGGCATCCTGAGCGTCGCGCCGGAGGAACCTCCCATCATGCGCTCGCAGCCGTGCATCATGTTCATCATGCCCATCATGTCGCCGCCCATCGAGCCGCCGCCCATCATGCCGTGGTCCATCGATCTGCCCTCGCCCTGCATGCCGGGCGCGGGTTTCGATGGCTGCTGCGCCAGCGCGAAGCCGCTCGCGCCGGAAAGGACCGCCGCCGAAAGAACGGACAGCACCATCTGCTTGATCTGCATTTGAGCCTCCTCAGTGGTTGAAATGAAATCAGGCAACGCGCTTCGCTGCGTTGGATTCCGCTTGGTTCGCCGCGGCTACCGGTGAAGCGCCTGACTCGGCGCTTGCCGATGCAACGCCCGCGTCCTTCGGAGGCACCGACGCGGCAATGCGGGTCGCGCTGTCCTTCTTGCCCATCCGGCTTGCGCAAATGCCGAGCGTGCACATCACCAGACAGGGCAGCACACCGATGATGACAGACGCGAACCCCGCGGCCACCAGCCAATCCCAGCCGAAGAACAGCGCTCCACCGCCGCCGACGGCGATCGCGCCGATCAGCACATTGCGCGAATTCAGCCATCCGCTCTTGGCGGCCGGCGCGCAGCAGCTCTGTGCCGCGCTGGCGCTCCCTTCGGCGTGTTTCGTGCTTTCCATTCATTTCTCCTAGGTTTGAGCCTGGAACAGGCAGTTGCGCATCATTCCGCCGTCCTCGTGCTCTAGGTTGTGGCAGTGGTACATGAAAAGGCCGGAGTGTTCAGGCGCCAGCGCGATGCGCACGCGCTCGCCGGCGAAGATGCCGAAGGTGTCGTGCCAGCCAGTATCGATCAGCCCTTGCCGCAGGTCGGGCGGCACGTCGCCGCCGCTGCGCTCGAAGATGCGGAACTGCACGCCGTGGACGTGCATGGGATGCGGCATCGCCATGCCGCCGCCGTCGTTGGCGAAGGTCCACACCGACGTCTGCCCCGCGGGCAGCCGCTCGTCTTCAGCGACCGCCATGGCGTTCTCCGTGTCGAAGCGCCGGCCGTTGAGAAAGCCGCGCATGTGGCGGAAGGCGAGCTGCGTGCGCAGCTCGTATTTGCCCTCGCGCGCGGGCGGTTCGGGTTGCGGCAGCTCGAGCGACGCGGCGCGCACACGGGCGCCGGGCGAAACCGTGAAGCGCGCAATGTGCAGCTCCTCGCCCTGCGAGGGCCCCATCATTCCGCGCATCATCCCGCCGCGGCCCATCATGCCGCCCATCATTCCGTCCATCATGCCGCCCATGCCGGAGAACTCCCGGCTGAGGAGCGCGATCTCTGCGCCGTCGTGGCGCGCGCCGAAATCCTCGATGAGCTCGACGCGCTGGAAAGGGAACAGCGTCACGTACGGGCGCTGCTGGATGCCTTCGGCGCGGCTGAAGAGCCCGCCGTCCGAGCCGATCACGCGCAGCGGCTGCTCGTCGGACCAGGCGAGCTTGTAGACGCGGGCGTTGGACACGTTGGCGACGCGCAGCCGGTAGGCGCGCGGCGCGACCTTGAAGGCGGCGTCGTCGACGCCGTTCACGAGGACACGGTCGCCGAGCACGCCGTTCATGTCGTCCATCATTCCGCGCTTGTAGACGAGCTGATGGTCTTTGCCGATGCGTCGGTCCTGCAGCACGAGCTCGAGCTCATGCTCCGGCGCGGGCAGTCCGATCTCGCGCTCGCGCGGCTCGCGCACGATGAGCAGGCCGGCGAGGCCGTAGTACGTCTGCTGGCCGGTGAGGCCGTGCGGATGCGGGTGATACAAGTAGGTGCCGGCGGGATTGCGCACGGTGAATTCCACCGTGTAGCCCGCGCCGGATGGCACCGCCTGGTGCGGATGGCCATCCGCGGCATCGGGCACGATCATGCCGTGCCAATGGATCACCGTCGGGCGGCCCGCGCGGTTGACGACCTCGATGCGCACGCGCTCGCCGCGGCGCAGCTCGAGCGTCGGTCCCAGATTACCCGGTGACGCTCGAAGGGCATCGCGCCGCCCGCGCAATACCTCGCCCGTGTAGCGCAGCACGCGGGTCTTCGTTTCGGCTCGCAGCGCCACGGCGGCCGGCGCAGCGACGAGCCGCAGTACGACATCGGGCTCCTCGGCGGCGAACGCCCGTGGCAGGGCGAGCATCGCGCCGCCGGCGGCGAAGGTCTTAAGCAGATCCCGCCTTCTCATTGCCGCAGCCTTGCGAGCAATGGCCGCAACGTCTCCTCGACGAACTGCGGCGTCACCGGGCCGATGTGCTTGTACGCGATGCGGCCGTCGCGGCCGATGACGAAGGTTTCCGGCACCCCGTAGACACCCCAGTCGACGCCGACGCGCCCGTCGATGTCGACGCCGGTGCGCGTGTAGGGATCGCCCATGTCGTCGAGCCACTTCTGCGCATCCTCGGGCCGGTCCTTGTAGTCGAGGCCGTGGATCGGCACGAATCCGGCACGCCTGAGCTGCATGAGAACCGGATGCTCGTCGCGGCAGGCGACGCACCAGGAAGCGAACACGTTGACGAGCGACACTTCGCCTTTCAGGTCGGCGCTCGCCAGGCCGAGCGAGCGGCCGCGCACCGGCGCGAGCTCGAAGCGCGGCACCGCCTTGCCGACGAGCGGCGATGGAATCTCGCGCGGGTCGCGCCGCAACCCGAGAGCCAGGACGGCGACCAGGCCTGCCAGCACGATAACCGGCAGCGCCATCGCCGGCCGCAGCACCGTGGTTGCCATGCTCATCCGATGCGTCCGAGCGCCGGGAAGCGCTCGAGCAGCCAATAGCTGAACGCCGTGAGCTTGCCGGTCATCATCGCGATGCCCATCACCACCATGATCACGCCGGCGCCGACCATCAGCGGCCGGCCGGTCCGGCGCAGCAAGCGCAGGCGGCCTGCAGCCTCGTGCAGGAAAGCTGCGGTGAGGAGGAACGGGATGCCGAGTCCGGCCGAGTACGCAGCCAGAAGGCGCACGCCCGCGGAGGCCGATTCGCTCAGCGCCGCCGCGGTGAGGATCACGCCCAGGATCGGGCCGATGCACGGCGTCCAGCCGAAGCCGAACGCGAGGCCGAGCACCAAGGCCGAGACGGGATTACGAGTCGCCGCGCGCAGATGGAAGTGCGCGTCGCGGCGCAGGAACGGCACGCGCTCTACGCCGATCAGCATCACCGCGCCGAAAAGCGTGACCAGCGCGCCACCGATGATTCCCGCTTCGTAGCGGTACTGCAGCAGCACGCGGCTGATCGCGGTCGCGCTCGCGCCGAGCGCGATGAACACCGCAGAGAACCCGAGCACGAAGAAGAGGCTCAGCGTGGCCGCCGACATGCGCGAGGAAAGCGCCGCGCCGCCCGCGTTCGCGGCGAGCGACTGGCCGGTGACGTACGACATGTAGGCAGGCACCAGCGGCAAAACGCACGGCGAAAGGAACGACACCGCGCCGGCGGCAAAGGCGGTCGCTGCACCGAGCGTCGACGCGTCCATCAGCGTTGCGCGGCCTCGATGCGCCGGCGCAGCTCGCTCACGACCTCCGGCGAGTCCCATTTGGCCGGACCGAGGTGGCGGCCCACTTCGCGGCCGCTCGCGTCGACCAGGAGCGACGCCGGCAGCCCGGCTGCCCCGAGCTTGAAGGCCGCCTGTGCCGAGGGATCGACGTAGAGCGCGAGCGATTTGACGCCGGCTTCGGCGAAGAACTTGCGCGCGATTTGTGCGCCTTGCTGGTCCACGGAAAGCGCCACCACCTCGAAGCGCGGTCCCCCGAGCTCGGCTTGCAGGCGGTCGAGCGCCGGCATCTCCTCGCGGCAGGGCGCGCACCATGTCGCCCACAGATTCAGCAGGACCACCTTGCCCTTGAAGTCGGCGAGCGAGCGCGCATGGCCGGCCGCGTCCTCGAACTGCAGTGCCGGGACCTCCTTCGGACCGCCGGCGCGCGCGAACGGCGCGCCTTGAGTCGCCGCCGGCTGCGGCGCAGCGGAGCGCCACACGTAATAGACGACGCCGATCGCCGCAGCGATCAGCGCGACCGTGCCGAAGGCAAGGGGGCTGCGAAACCTCATTTGGCCTCGCCGCGTTCGGCGATCGCGGTCCAGCGGCGGCCGGCGTCCTTCGAGAGATACACGTTGCGGTTGAAGGTCGCGATCGCATACTCGTCGCGCCGCGACGGGTTCTGCGCGATGAAGGACACCGCGTCCTTCGTGAGCGGCGGCAGCTTGAACTGCGTGGCCGGTCCGCCTTTGAGGCGGACGCGCGCAAGGCGGGCTTCGGTGTCGTAGCTGCCGTACCAGAGATGCTTGCCGTCGAGATCGAAAAACACCGCGGTGCCCTGCGTCGGGCCGATCTTGGCGAAGCTCTCGCCGGCATCGCTCGATTCGAAGACGCCGTTCGGGCTCGCGATGGCGACCGACTTGGGATCATCGGGATGCACGGCGAGCCCGTAGGGATTGCCCTCGAGGCCCTTGGCGCTGACCGCTTTCCACGCAAAGCCGTCGTTCAGCGTGTAGTGCAAGCCGGCCTCTTTCATGCGCGAATTGGGCGCCGCGTTCCAGACGTAGATCGCATTGCCGTTCCAGCTCGTCGCCATCACGTGAAAATCGCTTTCGCCTTCCAGGCCCAGCTTGTCCCACGTCTTGCCGCCGTCCTTGCTGCGCAGGAGGCCGAAGGGATTCACCAGGCCCGAGCCCGCCGCAGGATGCCCGCTGCTGTAGATATTCTTTGCCGTAGCGGAGAAGCCCATGTAGTCGTGCTGCGGTCCTGGCGCCTTCGACCACTTGCCGTTTTCGTAGATCGCCAGGCCATGGTGGCTAGGGATCATCAGGCGCTTGCCGTCGGCGCTGTAGGCAAGGCCGTGCACGTGCGTGAGCAGATCGGCGCGTGCGGGCGCCGCAGCGGCGAATGCGGCAGCCATGAGCAGCGCGGTCATGGCGTAATGCATGTTCTCCTCCTTCATCGTTTTGGCGGCGACGCCTCGTCGAGCGTTTTGCGGATGTCTTCAAGCGCGAGCGCGCCGCTGAAGCGCTCGCCGGTCTCGACGAACCACGTCGGCGTCGCGTTCGCGCCGAGCTTGCGGCCGAGCGCGACGAGCTTGTCGACCGGTGTGTCGCAATCGGGTTTCGCCGTCGGCTGCATGTCGCGCAGCATGAGATCGTTCCACGCTTTGGCGCGATCCTTGGAGCACCAGACGGCTTTGGTCTGCGCGACCGATTCCGGCCGGATCACCGGGAAGAGAAAAATATGGACGGTGATGTCATCGAGCCTGGCGAGGTCCTTCTCGAAACGCTTGCAGAACGGGCAGTTCGGATCCGAGAACACCGCGATCTTGCGCCTACCGTTGCCGCGCACCGTCGTGACGGCGCTGTCGAAGGGTAGCGAGCTCCACTTGATGCCGCTCAGCTTTCGCTGCCGCTCCTCGGTGAGGTTGCGCCCGCTTTTCGCCTCGATCACCTCTCCGGCGAGGATCACGCTCGCCGCGCTGTCGACGTAGAGGATGCGCACGCCGTCGGGGCCGCGCAGCACCACTTCGTATAGATCGCCGAAGGGCGCCTTTTGCACGCTTTCGATGGCGGCGCCGCCGGTCTTGCCCTGCATCATGCGCCGCACCGCCGTCTCGTCGGCGCCGGCGGCGGTTGCGACGAGCATCAGCAGCCACGCAAACAGGAGGCGAGTCATGAGCGAGGCAGCGGCACTTTCACCTGCTGCGTCTGCGGGATGGAGCACACGCCTTTGTCCGAGCAGCCTTGCGAAGTCACCTTGAGCGTGAGGCTGCCTTTCGCCGCTTCTCCAGCCGAGACCGGCACGCGGATGCGCACGAAGTCGCGAAACGTTTCCTGTTTGCCGAAGAACGGGTCCTCCTTGATCTTGCCGTGCGGAATCTCGACGCCGGCGAGCGGTCGTCCCGCTTCGGTGGCGAAGCTGAAGCGCTCGCGATACATGTAGTAGCCCTCGGCGATCTGGAAGGTCACTTCCACGTTTCTCGCGTCGAGAGCGCGTGCCGCGATGCGGAAGGCCTTTTCCGGATCCAGCAGCTCCTGGTTCCCGAAGAGCTGCGCCGCCGCCGGGCCGGCTCCGAGCGCAAGCACTGCTGCGAGTAGAAGTGCCCTCATCCGGCGGCCTCGCGCAGCAGCATGCGCAAGTCATGGGCGACCGATTCGGGCGTCGCCTCGGGCGGCTGGATGAAAAGCCGGATGCGCCCGGCGGGATCGAAGACGTACACCTGCGCCGAATGATCGACCGTGTAGGCGCCGTGCTCGTTCGGCTTATTGGCGCGGTAGTAGCCCTTGAATTCGCGCACCGTGCGCTCGGTGGTCGCCTCGTCCGCATACAGCCCCAGGAAGGTGGGATAGAAGGCCGGCACGTATTGCGCGAGAAGCTCGGGCGTGTCGCGCTTCGCGTCGACGGTTACGAAAAGTCCCTGCACCTTCCCGGCATCCGGCCCCATCTCTTTCATTGTCTCGGCGAGCAGCGCGAGCGTCGTCGGGCACATGTCGGGACAGCCGGTGTAGCCGAAAAACAGCAACACCACTTTGCCGCGGAAGTCTTCGAGCGTGCGCTTCTTACCGTGGTGATCGGTAAGCTCGAAACCATGTCCCCACGGCGCGCCGGTGACGTCGACTGCCGTGAACCGGTCCGCCGCTGGCGGGCGAAGCGTTGCATACGCCGCTACCGCGCCGATGATGGCTGCGGCTGCGGCCGCCACCCCAATCACAATTCGCACTGCTGCGCTCCTGGAAATGTCAACGAACGCCGCCAGCTTGGCGGCACTTGAAGTGCTGCGCGGCCTGAGCCGCGAGGTTCAGGAAATGGAAGCTTTGGGAGGCGCGGTATCGGGCGCACACCGGCGATCGGGCGTGAGCACCGACTCGAGCGCGAAGGGCTGTACGGCCGGCACCACTAACTGCGGAGCGGGAACCATGGACACTACGCAGGCGCCGACAGCACAGTGCATGGTGCAAGCGTTCGCATCCATGCCGTCCCCATTGCAGTCCGCGGCATCGGCGTCGTGCTGCATGCAAACCTGATCGCCCTGCATAGCAGCCTTCGCGGCTTCGCCGGCAAAGCCGAGGCCGGCGGCACAGAGGCACAGGAGCAAGGCAAGGAAGGGTCGACGCAGCATTAGGTTAGTTCTAGTTCCGACCTGTTCAGGCGGACGAAGTTCACCTGCATATCTCAGAGCTTCGCGCGCCGAAGGCGCAGCGCGTTACTGACGACGGATACCGAGCTCATCGCCATCGCCGCGCCGGCAAAGATGGGCGAGAGCAGGAGACCGAAGAACGGATAGAGCACGCCGGCGGCAACCGGCACGCCGATCGCGTTGTAGAAAAAGGCGAAGAACAGGTTCTGCTTCACGTTGCGCATCGTCGCGTGCGACAGGCGGATCGCTTTGGCGATGCCGCGCAGGTCGCCCTTCACCAAGGTGACGCCGGCGCTCTCGATGGCGACGTCGGTGCCGGTGCCCATCGCGATGCCGACGTTTGCCTGCGCGAGCGCCGGCGCGTCGTTGATGCCGTCGCCCGCCATGGCGACGAAGCGGCCCTGCGCTTGCAGCGCCTTCACCTTTTCCACCTTCTGCTCGGGTAGCACTTCGCCGATCACCTCGTCGATGCCGAGCTGGCGGCCCACCGCCTCGGCGGTCGCGCGCGAATCACCGGACAGCATGACGATCTTCACGCCGAGGGCTTGCAGGGATTTCACCGCTTCCGCGGTGGTTTCCTTGATCGGGTCAGCGACCGCGATTACCGCGGCAACGCGATCATCGATGGCGGCGAACATCGCCGTTTTGCCTTGCGACCTCAGGGCATCGGCCTTTTCGGCAAGCGCCTGCGGTACGCTGCCGAGACTTTCCATGAAGCGGCGGCTGCCCACAGCGACGCGGTGACCGCCAACGATGCCTTGCACTCCCTGTCCGGTGATCGACTGGAAGTTCTCCGCGGGCTGCAGCGCGAGTTTGCGTTCCTCCGCGCCATTCACGATCGCCTGCGCCAGCGGATGCTCGCTTGCGCGCTCGAGGCTAGCGATGCGCAGCAGCGTCTCTTTATCTTCGCTCACTACATCCACGAGCTTCGGCCTGCCGACGGTGAGCGTGCCGGTCTTGTCGACCACGAGCGTGTCGACCTCGCGCAGCTTCTCCACGGCTTCGGCGTTGCGAAAGAGGATGCCGTTGAGCGCGCCTTGGCCCATCGCCACGGTGATCGAGATCGGCGTCGCGAGGCCCACCGCGCACGGGCAGGCGATGATCAGCACCGCCACGGCATTGACCAGCGCATAGGTAGAGCTCGGTTGGGGCCCGAGGAACCACCACGCGAGCGCGGTGATTACCGCGATGCCGATCACGGTCTGCACGAAATAGGCGGCGACCGAATCCGCGAGCCGCTGCACCGGCGCGCGCGTGCGCTGCGCCTCGGCCACCATGTGCACGATGCGCGCGAGCAGCGTGTCCGAACCGACGCGCTCGGCGCGGATGACGAGCGTGCCTTTGCCGTTGATCGTCGCGCCGGTCACCCGGTCGCCCGGCTTCTTCGGCACGGGCATCGGCTCGCCGGTGACCATCGATTCGTCGACATTCGACGAGCCTTCGACGCAGACGCCGTCCACCGGCACTTTCTCGCCGGGACGAACGCGCAGCTTGTCGCCCACCTGCACCTCGTTGAGCGGCACCACGACTTCGCGCCCGTCCGCCCCAATGCGCAGCGCCGTGTTTGGGGCGAGCGCGAGAAGATGCCGGATCGCCTGGCTGGTCTGTCCCATCGCGCGGAGCTGCATCACTTCGCCGAGCATGACCAGCGTGACGATGACTGCCGCCGCCTCGAAATAGGTGCCGACGCGGCCGCCGTGCTCTAGCAACTCCTGCGGAAAAAGCCCCGGCGCCAATATCGCCACGACGCTGTAGAGGTAAGCGAGACCGACCCCAAGGCCGATGAGCGTGTACATGTTCGGGCTGCGGTTCTGGAGCGACAGCCAGAACTTGTGGAAGAAAGGCCAGCCGCCCCAGAGCACCACCGGCGTCGCCAGCGCAAGCTCGAAGTATCCGCGGGCGGCGGGGCCCAAGCCGAGCGGATGCATCACGCCCAGCATCGGCGCCATGGCGACGAACACGAGCGGAACGCTGAGCGCAGCGCTGACCCAGAAGCGCTGCGTCAGGTCGCGCAGCTCCGCATTATCTTCCTCTGCCGCGCCGGCGACCGGCACGAGCGCCATGCCGCACTTCGGGCAGCTCCCCGGGCGGTCGCTGCGCACCTCCGGGTGCATCGGGCAGGTGTATTCGGCCGCGCGCGGCAGGGCAGGAAGCATCGGCACGAGCGCCATGCCGCACTTCGGGCAAGAGCCGGGACCGACCTGCACGACTTCGGGATGCATCGGGCAGGTGTACTTCGCGCCGGCCGCATTAGGTACCTCGGGCGCCGGGGCCGGGGCGGACGGCTGCGCCGCATATTTCGCCGGATCGGCTTGAAACTTGTGCGCGCACTGCTTGCTGCAAAAGTAATAGGTGCGTCCCGCGTGCTCGATCTCCGCCGCCGCGGTCGCCGGCTCAACCTTCATGCCGCATACCGGATCGATGGCGGGCTGCAGATACTTCTGCGGCTCGGCCTGGAACTTCGCCGCGCAGTGCTTGCAGCAGAAGTAGTAGGTCTTGCCGCCATACGCGACCGTGGCACCGGCCTTCGCCGGATCGACAGTCATGCCGCAGACAGGATCGGTCGCCATCAAATGAGCTTCGCGCGCACGAACAGCATGAACGAAGTTGGATTCCCATACACGGGCGCGAGTTCGCTTGGGAGCCGATAGCGGCTCACCAGGCCGCCTACACCCAGCTTCAAATGCCCGTCGCGCGGCAGATCGTAAACATAGCCCAGCGTTAGCTTGCCGACGCGAAATTTCTCGCCCGCCCGCGGATCGCTCTCCAGGAACAATTCGTTCTTGTCCGCGCGTTCGGCGCGTCCGAAAACGGTATGCGCCCGCGAGAACCTGACGGCCGATTCGAGCAGAAAAGTATCGGTCGCGTCGCCGTGATTTGGCGAGTTTCGGCCCCAGGCCAACGTGGTCTGCATGGCTGCCGAGCCGAAGGCACGGTGGTAGATCACCGAGGCCGTGGTTCGATCGACATCGGCGTCCGGATGCAGCTCCTCCGGACTCTTGATGCGGCCGCGGCTCACCTGCAGCGCCCAATCGCGCGTCGGGTTGTACGAGAGGCGTACCGACGCCGAGTCGAGCTTGCCGGTTTCGATGTCGTAGCGCCGCTCGTCCGGTTCGCGGCCCCTGAACACAGACCCTTCGAGCTTTATGTTTTCCATTACGTAGCCGAGCGTCACCACGCCATAAGTGATGTGGGTCGAGTCGAGCCAGTGGTGCGAGATCGGCGCCTCGGGATTGTCCTCGCTCGAGAAACGATGCATGAACGCCGCCGGGCCCAGCGCCGGCTCACCCGGCAAGCCGGCGTAGGCGAACACCGAGCTCCTCTCGGAAAGTGGCCGGCTGTAGCTCGCGGCGAGCTCCATGAAAAGATCATGCGGATGCTGGCGGTCGATGAGCGGCGCACCGTTGGCCGCCTCGCCGGTCTGCAGCAGCAGCGGATAGCCGCGCTTTCCCATCAGCGGGTCGGCGGACACCATGCCGCGCAAACCCAACGTTCCACCCGCCGCCGGCCGCTGCGCCATCACCATCAGCATGCTGGTGCTGAAGGTCTTCTTGTCGCCGCGCGGCCCGCCCTGGCGGTCGTAGATCAGGTTGACGAAGCCATGCGTCATCGTCGACCACTCGCCGTACATCGCATGTATGCCTTGATGCGGCGATGCATCGGGCTGCCAGGCGGTGCCCGACGATTCGCGTGCCATGACGTACGGGCCATACATGCCTCGCATTTCGTCCCCTTGAGCGTGACCTCCGCTGGCGTGTCCGCCATGTGGGTGTTCCTCGCCTGCCGAAGCGGGCGCGCCCGCCACGCGGATCTTTCCGTACATGCCCAGCTCGAAGTGATCCTCGACGAGGCAGGCGTAGAAGAACTCGCCGGGCTTGGTGAACTGCCACACGATCACCCCGGACTTTCCGGGCCCGACATGCGCCATGTGCGGCTCGTCGTGGTGCATGTCCTTCTGCTGCTTCATCATCTCGTGGTGCTCTTCGAGCTCCTGCATCGTGCCGAGCACCATCTCGTGCATGTGCTTGCCGGCGTTCACCACGACGAAGCGCACGGTTTCGCCGGCTTTCACCGTAATTTCCGATGGGGAAAACTCCCCCGGATCACGCATCTCCACCATGATCGTGCGGTCCACCTTGGCGGGATCGCCCGGGCGGCCGAAGGCCGTCTCCTTGCCGGCCGAGTGCTCGTCCCCCTTTGATGAATGATCGTGGCTCGCCGGCGGTTTAGGTTTATTCGGCTCGTCGCCATGCCCGAAGGCGGAGGTGGCGATAAACGCTGCCAAGGCAACAACAAATAGCTGGTTGTGCATAGCTCTTCCAAACGTTGACCAGGCGCGCGAACGCGCGGGCACGGCGCGTATTAGCGCGCCGCGTCGATGTCAGCGGTCAGAGAGCGAGTGGCGGACGGTCGAGGCCGTCAGGCTGGATGCCGGAGAACGAGGGTAGTCGGACTGCGATCTCCCCGGCGGCAGGGCCGTCGGAAAGCAAGATTAGAACGGAGGACGAGATGGCCGTCGTGGTGCAGCACGCCGCACATGGCGGACAGTGCGCGTTGTCCGTGGCCTTGTCCGGCGCCGCATCGCCGTCGTGATGACCGGCGCTGCCGTCATGGCTCGTATGGTCGTGCACGGCGGCCGCCCCGTGATCGTGATGTCCGAGCGCGGTGCACATGCCCGCGGCAACTGCCGCGATTGCCTGCACCGGAATCGTCAGCGCTAAGAGCAGCGAGATTAAAAGGCGGGACGTGCTACGTCGCATTTGCGCAAATTGTATCCCAGGCCTTTTGCCGCGCGGGTCTACGGTTGAGCCCGCTGCTCGTGCTGCTTCCGCCAGCCATATCGCGTGATGCCTCGCGGCTTGTACACCGCCAAGACTGTGGCGACGAGCAACACGATTAGCGCGAGCACGGCGTGGAGCGCAGGCGATACGTTCCGCACCAATGCTAGATCGGCACTCGGATCTGCCGCGACGCGCGCCATGACCCTGAACGTCTCCATATAGATCAGCAGGATGATGGTGACCAAGATGGCGATCAGGAGTTTGAACAGCACCCAATAGTGCCTGAACAAGCCCCAGTTAGTGCCGAGCGCCTGGACAAGCCCCGTTAGCAGCGAAGCAAAGGCGAATGGGACAAGGACGAACCAGGCGGCCGGCTGCATGACGAGATAGACGCCACGCACGGTCGGAGCGTCGCGGCTCGTCAAGCCGATTACGCTGAGCGCGAGAAACACCACGACGGCGCCGAGCCAGCCGAGCGTGCTCGTGACATGCGCGGTGAGCGCGAGCTTGCGAATGCCGGGCGTCATCCTCATCCGTGGCCGGGGCCTCGGTGTACGCCGTGCGTCAACAGCACGATCAAGAACAGTACGATCACGGCGATGAGGATGATCCCGAACACCTTGACCCAGCGCGGCGTGCCCGGATAGGGCGGCAGTTCAGTCATGGGAGTTACTCTATCCTGCGGGTTAAATTCCGGCTGTATCATCATTTGCATGGAAACCGTCGAACTTAAAGTCGAAGGAATGGACTGCCAGGGCTGCGTGAAGAGCGTTACCCGCATGCTTTCCGGCGTGGCCGGCGTGGAGAACGTGGATGTGTCGCTCGAACAAGGTCGCGCGCGCGTCACATACGATCCGGCAAAGGCCGGCGTCGCCGACATGAAGCGCGCTGTGGAGCGCGCCGGATACAAAGCGCCGTGAAGTCTTCGCTGAAAGCGGGGCTCACGGCCCGCCGCGAGGTCGAGGTGGACGAGGCGCGCTGCATCGGCTTCATGGGCAAGGAAGGCATGGTCTACGCCACGCCGCGCATGGTGAGCGACGTCGAGTACACCTGCCGCGACTTCCTGATGGAGCATCTCGATGCCGGCGAGGACTCGGTCGGCGCGCACGTGTCGATCGATCATCTCGCGGCGACGCCGCTCGGGCTGAAAGTGGTGATCGAGGCGAAGATCACCGAGGTCGACCGCCGCCGCGTCACCTTCGAGTTCACTGTGCACGACCCGATCGAGCCCTGCGGCCGCGGCAAGCACGTGCGCTTCGTGGTCGAGACCGCCAAGAGCCGCGAGCGCCTGGCGGCAAAGCGCGCCAAAGCCGGACTCAAATGAAGCTCTTGGAGGGCGAGCGGGCGCTGGTCACCGGCACGGCGAACGGCATCGGCCGCGGCATGGCTGCCGCGCTCAGGGAAGAGGGCGCGCGAGTGCTCGGCGCCGACATCAATGAGGCCGATGTGCGCTGCGACCTCTCCACCACCGACGGCGCGCGCAAGCTGGCCGAGGAGGCGATCCGTCGGCTCGGCACCGTGTCGCTCTTCGTGCACTGCGCGAGCCCGCCCCGGCAGGAGAGCCAGACGGTGCTCGCGGTGACCGAGCAGCAGTGGCGAGAGATGCTGTCCGTGAATCTGGATGCGGCGTTCGTGCTGTGCCAGGCGCTGGGGCGTCACATGGTCGAGAAGAAGGTGAAAGGCCGCATGCTGCTCGTCACCTCGCTCCACGCCGAGTCGCCGCGGAATCTCCCGCACTACAGCGCGGCAAAGGCCGGCGAGACCATGTTGGTAAAGGAACTGGCGAAGGCTCTTGGCCCGCACGGCATCCGCGTCAACGCGATCGCGCCCGGCGCGATTCCGGGCGGCGGCTTCCAGGCGCCGCCGGGCATGGTGGAGAAGATCCCGTTGCGGCGCTTCGGCACGCCGGCCGACGTCGCCGCGATTGCCGTGGCGGTGCTCTCGGAGCGCTTCGGCGCCTATGTCACGGGTGCGAGCATCGTGGTGGATGGCGGCATCGCGCTTCACAATTGGATAGAAGCGCCGAATGTCTGAGCCCTGGCTGCCGCTCGCCGGCATCCACGTGGTCGACTTCTCGATGTTCGTGCCGGGGCCGTTCGCCTCGGCGATGCTCGCCGATCTCGGCGCCGACGTGATCAAGGTCGAGCCGCCGCGCGGTGATCCCGGAAGAAGCTACGTGCCGGTGCAGTTTCAGACCGAGAACCGCAACAAGCGCAGCATCGCGCTCGATTTGAAGCATGCCGAGGCGGCGAGCGTGGTCGAGAAGCTGGTCACGCAGGCGCAGGTGGTGGTCGAAGGCTTCCGCCCGGGCGTGGCGGGGCGCCTGGGGATCGATTACGAGACGCTGCGGAGCCACAATGCGCAACTCGTGTACTGCTCGATCTCCGGTTATGGCCAGACCGGTCCGTGGCGCGAGCGCCCGGGGCACGACGTCAACTACGTCGCCGCGGCGGGCGGCCTCGCGTTTCCCGGGCAGTGGCTCAAGCACCCGGCGCGCTCGTCGCTGCCGATCGCCGACATGGCGGGCGGCGCCTTTGCCGCGCTCGCCATCCTCGCCGCGCTGCGCGAAGGCAAGGGCGCCTGTTTGGA
>DASXRW010000520.1:0-6847 GCA_036506355.1 Burkholderiales bacterium | reverse complement strand
GTGCATTACCGGCCGATGTTCGGCGCGTTCAACAAGCACGCGGCGGTAACGTTCATCTCCAAGGCGGCGCTGAAGAACAAAAAACTGGACCAGCTCGAGCGACGGCTGGTGGCGGTGAAGAACACCCGGCGCCTCGGCAAGAAGCACATGGTGCACAACAACTATCTGCCGAAGATGAGCGTCGACCCCGAGACCTACGAGGTGCGCGCCGACGGCGAGCTCCTCGTCTGTGAGCCGGCGAAGCTGCTGCCGATGGCGCAGCGCTACTTCCTTTTCTGATGGAACGGCTCGAGCTGCCCTTCGAGCTGCGCCAGAAAAGCCGGCTGCGCGCGCGCCTCGCCTCCGGCGAGGAGGTCGGCCTGATGCTCGCGCGCGGCACGGTCATGCGTGGCGGCGACGTCGTCAGGACCATGGACGGCCGCGAAGTGGAGATCGTGGCCGCGAAAGAGAAGCTGCTGCACATCGAAAGCGACCACCTCGTGCGTGTCGCCTACCACCTCGGCAACCGCCACGTGCCGGTGCAGGTAGGCCACGGCTTCCTGCGCATCGCCGAGGACCACGTGCTCGAGGAAATGGCGCGCAAGCTCGGCGCGCGCGTCTCGCACATTCAGGCGCCGTTCGAGCCTGAGGCCGGCGCTTACGGCCACCATCACGAATGACTCTCGCGCGACTCCTGCAGCTCGCCAGTCCAACGTTGCCAATCGGGGCGTATAGCTATTCGCAGGGAATGGAGGCGGCGGTGGAAGCGGGCATCGTCACCGACGCGCCGAGCGCCGAGCGCTGGATCGCCGACGTGCTCGAGCTTTCGGTGGCGCGCATGGAGCTGGCCGTCCTGCGCAGCCAGCTCGAGGAGCCGAGCCAGGCGACGAACGATTTCTTCCTCGCTTCACGCGAGACGGCGGAACTGCGCGCCGAGACGCTGCAGATGGGCCACTCGCTCGCGAAGCTGCTCGCCGAGCTGGGTATCGACGTGCCGATCGATCAGCCGGCGCTGCCCACCGCCTACGCCTACGCGGCGCGCGCGTGGGGCATAGCTTCGCATGAGGCTGCCGTGGCCTATCTCTGGTCGTGGCTGGAGAACCAGGTGATGGCCGCGGTGAAGGCGGTGCCGCTCGGCCAGACCGCGGGGCAGAAAATCCTGCTCGAGCTCGGCGGCCGGCTCGACGCGCTTGCCGAGAAGGAGGCACAGTGGTCCAACTTCGCGCCGGGGCTCGCTTTCCTCTCGGCGCGCCACGAAACCCAGTACAGCCGGCTGTTCCGTTCATGACGCTGCGCGTCGGCATCGGCGGACCGGTGGGGTCGGGCAAGACGGCGCTGACGCTCGCGCTGTGCCGCGCGCTGCGCGACCAGTATCAGATCGCAGTGGTGACGAACGACATCTACACGGAAGAAGACGCCCAGTTCCTGGTGCGCAACGACGCGCTTGCGCCCGAGCGCATCATCGGCGTCGAGACCGGCGGCTGCCCGCACACCGCGATCCGCGAAGATGCCTCCATCAACCTGGAGGCGGTCGCCCGGCTCACGCAGCGTTTCCCAAGCCTGGACCTGGTGTTCATCGAGTCGGGTGGCGACAACCTGGCCGCGACCTTCAGCCCCGAGCTCTCGGACCTGACGCTTTACGTCATCGACGTCGCGGCGGGCGACAAGATCCCGCGCAAGGGCGGGCCGGGCATCACCAAGTCGGACCTGCTGGTGATCAACAAGATCGACCTCGCTCCCATGGTCGGGGCCTCGCTCGAGGTCATGGCCCGCGACGCGAAGAAGATGCGCGGCGAGCGGCCCTTCCAGTTCACTAATCTGAAGACCGGCGACGGCTTGGAGCAGGTGATCCGGTTCATCGAAACCGAGGGGATGCTGTGAATATTCACCCCCGGCGATGTGACGCAGGCCGTCGCGTCCTGCAGGCCCGCGCCGCAAGATTCCGGGCATGGACTTCTCGCCCTGGAACGATTTCGCCGCGCTCGCCGTGATGGTGGCGCTCGTCCTGCTCTTCTTCCTCTGAAAAGCCGAACGGTCCCGGCGGGCGGGGGGCGCCCTCCGGGACCGCGGCTGATTTTTCTTTGCCCCGGCCCTCATTTTCCAAAGGCGGGCCGGTGGCGTCGCTCTAGGTCTTGCGCCTCTCCAGCGACTCCCTGCGTGTTACTGCGGCTTTAGGCCGCCTTGCGGACTGCGTTCTGCGCCTTGTCGAGCATCGAGATCTCGCCCGACAGCTCGGCGCCTTCCTCGACCTTGATCTTGGCGTAGCGAATCTTGCCCGACACCTTGCCGGCGCCGTAGATCACGAGCTGCTTGCGCACCGTCAGCTCGCCCTCGAAGCGCCCATGGATCTCGGCGTTGTCGACGGCGATGGTGCCCTGGAACACGCCGTGCGGCGTGATCTCGAGGACGCGCGAATCGAGCGTCGCCTCGACGCGGCCTTCGACGATGAGGGTGTCGCAATCGCTGATCTCGACGCCCTTCAGCTTGATGTCGGGGCCGACGACGAGCTTGGCTTCCTTGCGCTCGTGGGTGACCTCAACCGGTGGCACGGTCACGTCCGTATCGGTGTTGGCCGCGACGACAGGAGCAGTGGTGACTGCCTGGCTCGGACGGAAAAGTGAATCTTCGCGCTTCTCTTCGCGTTTACGGAAAAATCCATCTTTCTGTAGCACTCTCTGCTCCCGAATGTAGTGGTGGATAGGACAGCGCGTCCTTATAAGCACGAGCCATACCTGCCGCTAAGTGTTTGAACCGGAAGGCTTCGCACATAGGCGAAAAAGCGAAGCCGTCGCCTGCAGGCGACGCAAAAGCGCGTAGTTCGATCTCTACACTCTGCGACGCACTGTCGGGCAAGCGCTACGCGGCGAAATCGCGCAGCAGGCGCCCCGCCAGTGCCTCCGCTTTGCGCAAGCCATTGGCGTCGGCGATGCGCCTGCCATTCACCCAGACGCCGTGCACGCCGATCGCATCCGCAGTGAGCCGCGGCTGCGCGGCAGGCAGGTCGAAGACGCGGCGATTGGGCCCGCGGTTCACCGTCTGCGGATCGAACAGCAGCAAATCCGCGTGGTAGCCCGGCCGCAGCGCGCCGCGGCTGCGGATGCCGTAGATCTTCGCCGGATGGCCGGTAAGGCGCCACGCCGCTTCGGCGAGGCTCAGCACGCCGAGCTCGCGCGACCAGTGGCCGAGAAGATGCAGCCCGAAGCCGGAGTCGTTGAAGAAGGTGAGATGCGCGCCGGCATCGGAGAGCGACACCAGCGCATGCGGGTCGCGCAGCATGCGGCCGACCGCCGCCTCGTCGGAGTTGAGCAGCAGCGCGCTGAACACCGTCTCCAGGTTCTCGGCGAGCGCGAGGTCGAGCATGCAATCGAGCGGATCCTTGCCGGCCTCGGCGGCGAGCTCGGCGATCGAGCGCTGCTCGACGTGGGGCCGCGCCGACTCGACGACGCGCACCTTGTGCCACTCGCCGTTGAACAGGCGAAAGTGCGCCGGCCGCGCGATCTCCTGCCGCACCGCCTGGCGGAAAGCCGGATCGGCGAGCTTGCGCTTGTACGCCTCGCCTTTAAGCGGCAGCGCCGCCTGCCACGCATCGAGGCCTTCGAAGGTGTAGGGCGAGCGCAGCGTGAAATCCATCGACAGCGGGCAGCACGAAATGGCGCCCACCAGCCGCCGTCCGCGGACATTGGCGGCGCCGATCGCCTCCAGGTCCTGGAACACGCCCTCGGGTTGCGTGCTGCTGTGAAGCAGCGCCGCGACCACCACCGGGCGCCCCGATTCCGCGGCGAGGCTCTCGAGGAAGCTCATCCGCGTGTGGCTGCCCTTGGTCAGCATGAAAATCCCGCGCCCGACGTCGCGCAGCGAGCCGACGAGCGCCGCGAGCTCCTTTTCGTCCGCCAGGCGCGAGGGCATCGGCAGCCCGTCGGCGCCGTTGTGCGCGGGCGAAGTGCTGGTGGCGAAGCCGATCGCCCCGGCGCGCATCGCTTCGAGCACCAGGTTTCTCATCGCCGCCACCTCGTCATCGGTCGCCGCGCGCTGCGTCGCGGCCTCGCCCATCACGTAGGTGCGCAGGCTCGAATGCCCGACGAATGCGGCGATGTTCACCGCGGCGCCGTGCCGCTCGAGCATGTCGAGATACTGCGGCACCGTCTGGAAGTCCCAGCGGATCCCGGCGCGCAGCGCGTCGAGCGACATGCCCTCGACCTGCGTGAGGTTGCGCATCACGCGCTCGCGGTCGGCGGGCCGGCAGGGCGCGATGGTGAAGCCGCAGTTGCCGATCACCGCGGTCGTCACGCCGAGCGCCGGCGATGGCGACACCCACGGATCCCAGGTGAGCTGCGCGTCGTAGTGCGTGTGGTTGTCGATGATGCCTGGCATCAGCGCGAGGCCCTCGGCATCGATCGTCTCCGCGGCGGCACCGTCGACGGCGCCGACGGCAGCGATTTTTCCCGCCGCGATGGCGAGATCGCCGCGTTGCGGCGGCGAGCCCAGGCCATCGAGCAGCAGCGCGTTGCGGATCAGGAGGTCGTGCACGCGGCGCTGAGTATACTGAGTCGAAATCGGGGCGAGACCACGTTTTCCATGGATCCATTCAGCGTCACGGGAAAGGTCGCGGTCATTACCGGCGGCGCGAGCGGCATCGGCGCCGCCACCGCGCGGCTTTTCGAGCAGGCGGGCGCCAAGGTCGCGATCCTCGATATCTCCACCGGCTGCGATGTCACCGATGAGAAAGCCGTCGTGCACGCCCTTGGCGAGGTCGAAAAGCAGTACGGCGGCATCGACATCCTGGTGAACAGCGCCGGGCGTGCGGTGCGCAAGACCGCGACCGAGCTCACTGGCGAAGAATGGGACCAGGTGCTGGACCTGAACCTGAAGGCCACCTTCATCTGCGCGCGCACCGCGATGCCGTGCATGAAGCGGCGCGGCGCCGGCTCGATCGTGAACCTGGCCTCGATCATGGGCGCCTCCGGCGGTATCTTTCCGAATGCCTCGTACCAGGCGAGCAAAGGCGGCGTGGTGAACCTGACGCGCGCGCTCGCGCTGGAGTGGGCGCCCGACAATATCCGCGTGAATGCGGTTGCGCCGACGTTCGTTCGCACAGACCTGACTACGCCGATCTTCTCCAACCCCGAGTTACTGAAGCGCGTGATGCACCACACGCCGCTCGGGCGGCTGCCCGAACCGGAAGAAATCGCCGCGGCGATTGTTTATCTCTGCAGCCCGGCGGCGCGCTGTATCACGGGGATCACGCTGCCGGTAGACTCGGGCTTCCTCGCGCGATGAGAAAGATCGGCACCTGGCTTGGCGTACTGGCCATCGCGCTGCACGCGTTGTGGCCGCTGCTCGCCAACGCCAGGCCGACGTCGGTCAACTTGGTGCCGATCTGCACCGTCGAGGGCATCACGCATTACCTCGAGGTGCCCGGCGGGAGCACGCCGCTCGATGACTCGGCCACCGCGCATCACGACCACTGCGCGTTCTGCTTCCTCGGCGCTGGCGGCCTACTGGCGTCGCATGCCGATTTCCCGCTACCGCTCGACGTCGCGGCGGAGCGCATCGCGCCGAGCGTTGAAAGCCTGCATGCGCGCGCGGGGCTCCACCTCCACGGCGCCCGCGCGCCGCCCGTGTCTCCCGTTGTCATTTCTGCTTTCGACAACTTGGGGAGACATGATGAGCAAGCTCTTGGTATTGGGCGCGCTGGCCTTGGCGCCCCTGACAGCAGCCGCTTCCTGCGGTTCGGCGTTCTGCACCGTTAACACGAGTTGGGACGTGCACGGCGCCTGGCTCGAGCCGGGCGCGCGGCTCGACCTGCGCTTCGAGTCCATCCAGCAGGACCAGCCGCGCACCGGCCGGCGCGACCTCGCGGTAGGCGAGATCCCGCGCCATCACGACGAGGTGCGCACCGAGAACCGTAACCTCGTCGGCACCTTCGACTACACGTTCAACCAGGACTGGGGCGTGAACGCGCAGTTGCCGCTGGTGCATCGGAGCCACGATCACATCCACAACCATATGGGCGCGCAGCAACCCGAATCGTGGACGTTCACGGGACTGGGGGACGCGCGCGTGCTGGTGCGGCGCCGGCTCGCGAGCTTCGAGGACCAGGACAAGCAAACGATCGGCACGGCAGGCGTCAATTTCGGCGTGAAGCTGCCGACCGGACAGACCAACGTGCGCAACAGCGATGGCGAAGAGGCGGAGCGCACGCTGCAGCCGGGCACCGGCACCACCGATTTCCTCGCCGGCGCCTACTACTCGAAGGATCTGCCCGAGCGCAACTGGTCCTGGTTCGTGCAGGCGCTCGCGCAGATGGCGACGTACCAGTACAACGACTACCGCCCCGGGCACCGGATCATGCTCGACGCGGGCACGCGCTACTCATGGGGCGACCGGGTCGGACTGCTGCTGCAGGCGAATTATCTCTTCAAGGCGCGCGATCAGGGCCTCGAAGCGGAGCCCGAGGACAGCGGCGGCAAGTTCCTCTTCGTGAGTCCCGGCGTGAGCTATGCGTTCGGCCGCCAGGTCCAGGCGTATGGCTTCCTGCAGCTTCCCGTGTATCAGGACGTGAACGGCGTGCAGCTCGTCGCACGCCATGCCATCGCCATCGGGCTGAACATGCGTTTCTAGGAGGCGAGATGGGCGGAGCCCTTTTCGTTCTCGCCGTGGAACGTGCTCGATCTCACACCCGAAGGCCTAGGGGCCGTTTCAGAGCTTCGCGCGAGCTAGGCTACCCGGCGTCGTTTGCCGAGAGAGGCACCTCGTATCCGGCTTAGGCGTCGCGCCCGGCGCTCTTCGTCGGTCATCGTTATCGGCGTGGGCCGACTTCCTGAATCTCCCTCGAAGCTGCGCGCTCTCACCGTCCACCCGAGCTTTT
>DASXRW010000519.1:0-3855 GCA_036506355.1 Burkholderiales bacterium | reverse complement strand
GGCGCGGCTGTAGTCGTCGGGCGTCGAGGAAACCTTGAGCGTGCGCACCGTGCCCGCGCCGCGCAGCACGATGTCGGTGAAGGTGCCGCCGATGTCGCAGCCGAGGACGTAGCGCGTCACGCGCGCGAGTATTTCACCGGGCCGATGGAAAGCCGAGTGAAATATTTTCAGCAAACCCTATAAACTTCCGTTATGCAGTTCAGCCTCGCGCAGCTCGAAGCCCTGCACTGGGTGGTGCGCCTGGGCAGCTTCCGCGCCGCGGCGACGCGCCTCAACCTGACGCAGCCGGCGGTGTCGGTGCGCATCCGGGAGCTGGAGGCGGCGGCAGGGGGAAAACTCTTCCTCAAAGGGAGCTATCGCGCCAAGCCGACGCCGCTGGGACGCGAGCTCGCCGCGCAAGCCGAGCAGGTGATCGAAGCCTGCGAGCGGCTCGAGGGCCGCTTCGCCGGCAGCGAGGAGCTGCGCGGGCCGATCCGTATCGGCGTCGCCGACAGCTTCGCCATGGTCTGCCTGCCCGAGCTGATGCGGCGCATCGAACAGCGCTTTCCACTGGTCCGCGCGGAGATCCGGGTCGATTTCAGCGTGCTGCTCAACGAGTCGCTGCACGCCGGGGACCTGGACATCGCCGTGCTGACCGCACCAGCCCCGGGCCCGCTCGTCACGGTCGAGCCGCTCGTGGACCACGAGCTGCGCTGGGTAGCGTCGCCGAAGCTGGCGCTCGGCAAAGGCACCCTCAAGCCGGCGGACCTGGCCGCGGTGCCGATCATTACCAATCCGAACCCCTCGAATCTCTATACCAGCATCACCGGCTGGTTCGCCGCCGCTGGCGTGCAGCCCGTGCGCATCCACACCTGCAACAGCCTGGTGATCATGACGCGGCTCGCGCTGGAAGGCGCCGGCATCAGCCTGCTACCGCTCGCGATCCTGCGGAAAGAAATCTCGAGCGGCGCGCTGCGCGCACTGACGGTAGCGCCGAAGATCCCGGCGCACCGGCTCGCAGTCGCCTATCGGCGCGACGCGCCGGGCGAGGGGCTGCGCACGGTTTCGCAGATGATCCAGGAGCTCACCCGCGCGAGCGATCTCGCTGCGCAATAATCGCGCGCGATGCGTTTCTCGGCGTTCTCGCTCCTGCGCAATGCCTTTACCGGCCACGAGGAGTGGCCGCCGTTCTGGCGCTTCCCCGAGCCCAAGCCCTCCTACGACGTGATAGTAATCGGCGGCGGCGGCCATGGCCTTGCTACCGCCTACTACTTGGCGCGCGAGCACGGCATAAGGAGCGTGGCGGTGCTCGAGCGCGGCTGGCTCGGCGGCGGCAACACCGGGCGCAACACCACCATCGTGCGCTCGAACTACCTGTGGGACGAGAGCGCCGCCATCTACGAGCACGCCCTGCAGCTGTTCGAGACGCTGTCGGAAGAGCTGAACCTCAATGTGATGCTGAGCCAGCGCGGCGTGCTCAACCTCGCGCACACGCCGGGCGACATGCGCGAAGCGATTCGCCGCGTGCATGCGAACCGGCTGAACGGCATCGACGCCGAATGGCTCGATGCGAAGCAGGTTAAAGATTTCTGCCCGATCGTGAACATCTCGCCCGACGTGCGCTACCCAGTGGTGGGCGCGACGCTGCAGCGCCGCGCCGGCGTCGCACGGCACGACGCGGTTGCGTGGGGCTACGCGCGCGCCGCCGATGCGCTCGGCGTCGACATCATCCAAGGCTGCGAGGTCACCGGCTTCGATATCGCCGAAGGCCGCGTGCGCGGCGTGCAGACCTCAAAGGGCGCGATCGGCGCCGGCCGCGTCGGCATCGTCGCCGCCGGCCACAACTCGGTGCTCGCCGCCATGGCGGGCGTGCGCCTGCCGCTGCAGAGCCATCCGCTGCAGGCGCTGGTGTCGGAGCCGGTGAAGCCCGTGCACAACTGTGTGGTGATGTCGAACGCGGTGCAAGTCTACGTCAGCCAGTCCGACAAGGGCGAGCTCGTGATGGGCGCGGGCATCGACGGCTTCAACTCCTATGCGCAGCGCGGCTCGTTCCACGTCATCGAGCACCAGATGGCGGCGTGCCTCGAGCTCTTCCCGATCTTCAGCCGCCTTCGCATGATGCGCAGCTGGGGCGGCATCGTCGACGTCTGTCCTGATGCTTCGCCGATTATCGGTGCCCTCCCCGTCCAGGGCCTGTACATCAATGGCGGCTGGGGCACGGGCGGCTTCAAGGCGACGCCCGGCTCGGGCCACGTCTTCGCCTGGACGCTCGCCAAGGGCGAGGCGCATCCGCTCGCGAAGCCCTTCGCGCTCGAGCGCTTTACGACAGGCGCGCTGATCGACGAGCACGGCGCTGCAGCGGTGGCGCACTGATGCTCCTCATCCGCTGCCCGTGGTGCGGCCCGCGCGACGAGACCGAGTTCCGCTGCGGCGGCGAAGCACATATCGCGCGGCCGCCGGATCCTCAGGCGCTCGACGACGCGGCCTGGGCCGAGTACGTCTTCATGCGTGCGAACCCGAAGGGCTGGTTCCGCGAGCGCTGGGTGCACGCCGCCGGCTGCCGGCGCTGGTTCAACGCCGAGCGCCACACCGTGACGCACGAAATTCGCTCCACCTATTCGGGGACGGAGCCCGAACTAATTCGGGCTCCGTCCCCGAATTCAAAGTCGTGAGCGCTTTCCGATTGCCCGACGGCGGGCGCATCGACCGCAGCCAGAAACTGCGCTTCCGCTTCGACGGCCGTCCGCTCGAAGGCTTCCAGGGCGACACGCTGGCTTCGGCGCTGCTCGCGAACGACGTGTTCCTCGTCGGTCGCAGCTTCAAGTACCACCGGCCGCGCGGAGTGATGAGCGCCGGAGTCGAGGAGACGAACGCGCTCGTGGCCGTCGGTGAAAGCGGGCGCCTCGACACCAACAGCCGCGCAACGATGGTCGAGCTCTGCGACGGATTGGTCGCACAGTCGCTCAATCGCTGGCCCAGCCTGGGTTTCGATGTCAGTGCCATCAACAGCTGGCTCGCGCCGATCCTGGTGGCCGGCTTCTATTACAAGACTTTCATGTGGCCGCGGCGCTTGTGGCAATCGCTCTACGAGCCCGCGATCCGGCGCATGGCGGGAATCGGCGCGGCGCCCTCGCAGCCCGATCCCGATCGCTACGACAGGATGCACCGGCACTGCGACGTGCTCGTTGTCGGCGGCGGGCGCTCCGGCCTGCGCGAGGCGCTCGCCGCGGCACGCACCGGCGCGCGAGTCGTGCTCTGCGACGAGCAAAGCGAATCGCCGGCCACGGCTTCTACCGAACTAAGCGCGCTGTCCAATGCGATGGTCTTAGCGCGCACCACGGTCTTCGGCTACTACGACGACAACTTCCTCTGCGCCGTCGAGAGCGACGCGCGGCGCCAGCGGCGCCTGTGGCATTTCCGCGCGAAGCAAGTGGTGCTCGCGACCGGCGCGCACGAGCGGCCGCTCGTCTTCGGCGGCAACGATCGGCCCGGCGTCATGCTCGCCGGCGCGGTTGAGACCTATTTGCGCCGCTACGCGGTGGCGCCCGGCCGCCGCGCAGTCATCTTCACCAACAACGACAGCGGCCTTGAGCGCGCGAAAGCGTTCCGCGAATTCGGCATCGAGGTCGCAGCGGTGATCGATTCGCGCGAAGGCGCCGTGATCACGCGCACCCTCGGTGGCCGGCGCGTCGCGGGCGTCGAGGTCGGCGGCGCGCGCATCGCTTGCGACCTCGTGGCGATGGCGGGGGGCTGGAGCCCGGTGGTGCATCTCTACAGCCAGGCGCAGGGCAAGCTGCGCTGGGACGCAACCAAGCTCTGCTTCGTGCCCGACGGCTGCCGGCAGGCGGTGCGCGTGGTCGGCCGCGCCAACGGCGA
>DASXRW010000518.1:0-3638 GCA_036506355.1 Burkholderiales bacterium | reverse complement strand
CGGCCTCATCGCCGGCTTCTTTCCGCCCTCGGCAGGCGAGATCTATCTCAGGGGCCAGCCGGTCGCGGGACTGCCGCCGTTCAAGCGCGATATCGGCGTCGTGTTCCAGGACTACGCGCTCTTCCCGCACATGACGGCGGGCGAGAACGTGGCCTTCGGTTTGAAGATGAGAAATATCGATAAGAGCGAATGCGACCAGCGCGTGCGCGAGGCACTGGATCTGGTGCAGCTCGGCGGCTTGGCAGAGCGCCGGCCGCTGGAGCTTTCCGGCGGCCAGCGCCAGCGGGTCGCCTTGGCGCGGGCGTTGGTGATCCGGCCGGCGGTGCTGCTGCTGGATGAGCCGCTATCGAACCTCGATCTGAAGCTGCGCGAGGAAATGCGCGTCGAGATCGCCGGCCTGCAGCGGCGCCTTGGCATCACCACCGTCTTCGTGACGCACGATCAGGGCGAGGCGCTGGTGATGTCCGATCGCATCGCGGTGATGAACGCCGGACGCATCGAGCAGATCGGCTCGCCGGCCGACATCTACGAGCGGCCGGCGTCGCGCTTCGTCGCCGAGTTCATCGGCCGCATGAACTTTTTCAGCGAAGGAAGCCGGCTGATCGCCATCCGCCCGGAAAGGGCAAAGCTGTCAAAAGAAAAACCAATCGACGGTTTCGCCCGGCCGGGTAAGGTGAAGCAGGTGCTCTATCTCGGTGCGACGCGCGAGTACCACCTCACGTTCGACGGCGGCGAACGCGGATTGGTCGAAGCGCCGAATGACGGCAACGCACCGCGCTTCAGCGCAGGCGATGCGGTCTGGTTTACTGCACCGCGAGAGAGCTGCTTCGAAATGCCGGCACGGTAGCCATCAGCGGCACCTCGCCCTCGATCGTAGTGCGGTGCATGTGGCGCCGGTACTTCTCGTCATCGAACGGCGTGGCGCAATGCTGTGCGCAGCGGTTGTCCCACAGCACGGCGTCGCCGGGACGCCAGCGATGGCGATACACGAACTCCGGCTGCACGGCGAATTCCTGCAGGGTGCGAATGAGCTCGGCGCCTTCGGCCTGCGGCATGCCTTCGACTTCGCAAGCCCAGCGGCCGACGTAGAGCGCGGTCCAGCCTGATTTTGGATGGCGCCGCGTCATCGGATGCCACACGTCCGGGCGCTTGCGCTTGTCCTCTTCGGTCAGCGCGGGCAGGTGCGGGTAGTGCACGTGATGCAGGCGCACGCGGCTGAAGCAGGCGCGGCGTCCGATGATGGTCTTTCGCGTGCTGGCGTCGAGGCGCTCGAAGGCGCCATACATGTCGGCAAAGAGCGTGTCGCCGCCCTCCGGCGGCAGCTCGAGCGCATGAAGGAACGAGCCGGCGTTGGGAATCGCTTTGTCCTCGCCGTCGGAATGCCAGCCCCAGCCGGCGCGCTTCATGCCGAGCGCTTTACCGCTTTCCTCGACGTTCGACACGATGAAGATCTCGGGATGGCCGGGCAGGTTGTACTGCAGCGGCTCCATGATGTGCAGCGGGCCGAAGCGCCGGGTGAAGGCGATGTGCTGCTCGGGCGACATGCGCACGTCGCGGAACACCAGGATGCTGTGGCGCGTCCAGGCGCGCTCAATTTCTGAAAACTGAGCGGCTGCCGTCGCGTCGTCCAGCGGCCGCGCGAGATCGGCGCCGATCACCTCGGCGCAAAACTCGCCTTGAATAGGACGGATCGCGAGCTTCATCTGCCGTACGATTATGCCGCATGGATATCAACGCTCGCATCGCGAAAATCGTAGAGGGTAAAACCCAGGAGCTCGTCGCGCTGCGCCGCCAGCTCCACCAGCATCCGGAGCTTGCGTTCGAGGAGCATGAGACGGCGAAGGCGGTGATCGCCTTCCTCAGCAAGCTGGGCGTTCAATTTCGCACCGGCGTCGGCAAGACCGGCGTGGTGGCGCTGATCGAGGGCGCGAAGCCCGGGCCGACCATCGGCATCCGCGCCGACATGGATGCGCTGCCGATCCACGAGGAGACCGGCCTGCCGTTCGCGTCGAAAGTCGCGGGGAAGATGCACGCCTGCGGGCACGACGTGCATACGGTGATCGCCTTGGGCGTGGCCGCAGCGCTGGCAGAGATGCGCAGCGAGCTCGCGGGGCGAGTGAAGCTGATTTTTCAGCCGGCCGAGGAAACATTGAGCGGGGCGCAGGCGATGATCGCCGACGGCGTGCTCGAGGATCCGAAGATGGACATGATCCTCGGCTACCACAACTGGCCGCAGGTGAAGGCGGGCACGGTGGGCTATCACCCGGAGGCGGTGATGGCGTCGGCCGACGCCTTCGACCTCACGCTCAAGGGACGCACCGGCCACGGCGCGCATCCGCATCTGGCGGTCGACGCGCTCACCGCGGCCGCCTATTTCGTCACGCAGTTGCAGTCGATCGTCAGCCGCGAGGTGGCGCCGCTGTCGGCGGCGGTGGTCACCATCGGCGAATTCCACAGCGGCACAGCGCGCAACGTGATCGCACCGACGGCGGTGCTCAAGGGCAGCGTGCGCACGATGGAGCCGACGCTGTCGGCAGCGATCGAAGCCGCCGTGCGGCGCATGCTCGACGGGATGAAGACCGGCATGCGCGTCGACTACGAGCTCGACTGGAAGAAAATGGCGCCGATGCTGCGCCAGCACAAGGCGACGCTCGAGCGTGTGCTCGTCGCCGCAAGAGAAGCGCTCGGCGCCGACAAGGTGGTCGAGATGGCGCAGCCCAGCATGGGCAGCGAGGACTTCGCCTGGTTCGCCGAGAAAGTGCCCGCCGCGCACCTGCGCATCGGCTCGAAGATCGACGGCCTCGAGACCACGATCCATCGCGCGAACTACGACTGCAACGACCTCGCGATCCCGGTCGGCGTGCGCGTGGTTACCAGAGCAGCACTGGAACTCACCGGCTCCTGAAAAAGGGGTCAGAGCAATTTACCTGTAACACCTACGCGCGTCAGTAGTTACTGGAAAATTGCTCTGCCCCCTTTTTTAGGGCTTCTGTTTCGCCAGCGCTTCCTGCAACGTCTTGGTGGCGCCTGAGATGTCCGGCAGCTTCTCGCCGGCATCCAAGCGTTTTCTGGAAGCAACCTCCGCGTCCTGCATGCCGATCGCGCGCTCGGCCGCCGCCTCAGCCTCGGCCGGAGGCAGCACCACGACGCCGCATTCGTCGGCGATGATCACGTCGCCGGGCTTCACGTCGACGCCGCCGCAGCTCACCGGCACGCAGAATTCGCCGGCGAGCCCGATGCGCTTGGTGGTCACCGCCGAGAGGCCGCGGCACCAGAGCGGCACGCCGTACTTGCGCACCTCGCCGATGTCGGTGGCGACGCCGTCGATGATGACGCCGGCGAGTCTTGCCACCTTGCACGCGTAGGCGACCAGGCCGCCGAACGCGGCATGGCGATGGTCGCCGCAGCGATCGATCACCAGCACGTCGCCGGGGCGCACCTGGCCGAGCGCGTAGCCGACGATCGTGCCGTCGACGCCCGGCACGCGCACCGTGACGGCCGGACCGGCGATGCGCACGTCGGACTGCATGGCGCGGATCGCGGGATCCATGAAGCCCCAGTTGCGGAAGTGGCCGATGGTGGCGGGTTCTGCGCGCACCAGCTTCTGGACCAGGCGCGCGTCCAGGCCCGGCGGTAGC
>DASXRW010000517.1:0-7766 GCA_036506355.1 Burkholderiales bacterium | reverse complement strand
GCGGTCTTGCCCTGGGCGAAGAAGCCGCCGAGCTGCGGCATGCGCATCGGCGTGATGCCGATGTGGCCCTGCACGGGTATGCCCGCTCTTACGATCGCCTCGATGTACTTGGCGTGGTGCTGGTTGCCTTCGCACTTCATCACCTCGGCGCCGCCCTGCGAGACGTACTTCGCGGCGTTGTCGACCGCCTGCTGTGCCGAGAGATGGAAGCTCATATACGGCATGTCGACCATGCGCAGGCCGTACTTCGAGCCGCGCTTGACGGCCTGGGCCATGAACATGACTTCCTCGAACGAGACCGAGGTGGTGCTCTCGTGGCCGAAGAGCACCATCCCGCCGGTGTCCGAGACGCACAGGATGTCGATGCCGACGCGGTCGGCGATGATCGCGGTCTCGTAGTCGTACACGGCGAGCTGCACGATCGGCTCGCCCTTCTTCATCTTGTCCACCAGCATCGGGATGGTGACCTTCTTGCGGGCGGGGGCTGCTCCTGCGGGTTTGGGCTCGGCCATGGCAAATCTCCTCCTCGAAGGCTCCTAGGTAGCAAGACCACCGGCGGAATGCAACTGTTTCGGAATGAAACTGCTAACGCGGGCGCTTGAGACCCCACTGGCGCCGCCGCATCCACAGCGCCTTGCGGCCGATGCCGAGCATGCGCGCGAGTTCGATCTCGCTGTGCGAGTCCTGGAAGCGCTGCACCACCTCCCGCATGTACGCCTCCACGGCGAGCGGCGGCGCGCGCTTGATGCGCACCGCACGGCGGACGGCGCGCAGCAGGTCCTCGTTCTCGAACGGCTTGATGAGGTAGTCGACCGCGCCGGCGCGCAGCGCGCCGATGGCGCTGTCGAGCGAGGAATAGCTCGTGATCAGGATGAGCGGCAGCTCGGGCCGCTCGCTGTGCACGTGCTGGATGACGTCGAGTCCGGTGCCGTCGGGAAGCTTGAGATCGGTGATCACGACGTCGGGCGCTGCGGCCGCCACGCGCTCGAGGCCGTCCTTGACGGTGGACGCGTGAAGCGCGTCGTAGCCTTCGCGCGTGAGCAGCAGCTCGATCACCTCGGGGAGCCCGGGATCATCGTCGATCAGGAGCACGCGCGGCGGCTTCCGCGCCGACCTGGCTAGCCGCGCCATAGGGGAAGTGTGGTCTCGAACAGCGCCCCGCCCTCCTCGCGGTTGGACGCGCGGATCGCGCCCCCGAGCTCGTGCGCGATCTCGTAGCTGATGGCGAGGCCGAGTCCCGTGCCTTCGCCCGGCGGCTTGGTGGTGAAGAACGGGTCGAACACGCGGCCGAGGTGCTCGCCGGGAATGCCGGGACCGGTATCGCGGATGGAGAGCACTACGCTCTCACCGGCGGCGCGAGCGGCAACTTCGATGCGTCCCCTGCCCCGCATCGCCTGCGTTGCATTGAGCAGGATATTGAAGATGACCTGCTCGAGCTGTCCCGCGCGCGCCAGCACCGCCGCCCCCGGGGCGCCGCGATAGGCAATCGCGACCTCGGGAGCTTGCTCGCTGTAGCGCAGCAGCGTCAGCGCCGCGTCGACCGCTGCGTCAACCGCGATGGGCGCCGGCGCATCGCTGCCGACGCGCGAAAAGTCGCCGAGCTTGCGCGTGATGGCGAGCAGCCGCGCGATGTTCGAGGCGATGGAAGCGAGCCCCTTGTCGAGCGTTTCCGGGCTGACGCCGCGCTTCGATTGCAGGATCTGCAGCATCGAATGGATCGCCGCGAGCGGGTTCGAGATTTCGTGGCAGACGCTGGCGAGCATGAAGCCGAGCGCGGCGAGCCGCTGCGTCTGCGCATCCGTCGCATGGACGTCTTGTGGAACGCCGGTCTTGGGTAACGGCTTCACGCCGCCGCCCGCAGCGCCGGGCGCGGCAGCGCGCGCTCGTCGATCGGCACGCAGAGCACCGCCGCTATCACCGACAGCCCGATCGAGGCGAGCCACACGAGCTGGTAGGAGCCGGTGACATCGAAGATCGCGCCGCCCGCCCAGGCGCCGATGAAGGCGCCGAGCTGATGACCAAGGAACGCGAGCGAAAAGAGTGTCGACAAGTATTTGACGCCGAAGATCTGGCCGACGAGCGAGTTGGTGAGCGGCACGGTGGCGAGCCAGGTGAGCCCGAGCACCGCCGCGAAGAGGTAGGTCCCCGCGACGGAAAGCGGCGTCGCCAGATAGATCGCGATGGCCACGGCGCGCACGGCGTAGAGCCAGGCGAGGAGCCACTTCTTGCTGTAGCGGCCGCCGAGCGCGCCCGCGCTGTACGAGCCGATGATGTTGAAGAACCCGATGGTGGCGAGCGCAGTCATGCCCTGGGTCGGGGTCAGGCCGCGGTCCACCGCATAGGCAGGCAGGTGCGTCATCACGAAGATGGTCTGGAAGCCGCAGACGAAGAAGCTGCCGGTCAGCAGCCAGAAGCCGCGGTGCCGCATCGCTTCGCCGAGCGCCTCGCTGATCGACTGCTCGCTTTCCTGCGCCGCGCGATTGCGCCCGGCGAGCGCCGCGCCAAGCGGAATGATGAGGAACGCGATGGCACCCAGCACGATGAGCGCGTTCACCCAGCCGAAGCCCGAGATCAGCGCCTGTCCGCCGGGCAGCATCACGAACTGGCCGATCGAGCCGCAGGCGCCGGTGAGCCCGACGGCGAAGCTGCGCCGCTCCGGGGGAAAGGCGCGCGCCACCACGGAAAGGACGACGCCGAAGCCGGTGCAGGCGAGGCCAAGGCCGATCAGCAGCCCCGTGGTCACGTCCAGATCGAGCGGCGTCTTCGAATGCGCCATCGCCACGAGGCCGAGGCCATAGGCGAGCCCGCCGACGGTCAAGACGCGACCCGCGCCGTAGCGGTCGGCAATCGCCCCGGCCACCGGCATCCCCAGGCCCCACACCAGGTTCTGCAGTGCGATGGCGAACGAGAACACTTCGCGGCCGCAGCCCAGGTCGATCGACATCGGCCGCAGGAACAGGCCGAAGCTCTGCCGCGTCCCGAGCGCGAGCATCAGGATGAGCCCACCGCAGAAGAGCACCACCGCCGGCGTGCGCCAGCTTGTACCGCGGGACATAGGGGTATCCTAACGCCACTGCCAAAAGGAAGACTGGGCCAATGAAAAACTGGATGTTCCTCGCCGCCTCGGCGGCGCTTGCTATGGGCGAAGCCGTGGCGGCGGCGCAGGACTGCAAGCTCATGCGCATCGAGGAATGGCCGGTGCGCCTGGAGCGCAACCTGCCGCTCATCGACGGCGAGATCAACGGGCAGAAGGTCGGCATCCTGATCGACACCGGCGCCGAACGCAGCGTGGTGACGCGCTCGGCGGCGACCCGGTTGATGCTGTCGCGACACGACCTGGGGAGTGCGAGTGCGCGCCTGTACGGGGTGGGCACCGACAAGCCGATCGAGGCGGTGCTGATCGAGGAGCTCCGCATCGGGCCGGCGATACGCAGGAACTGGAGCGTGCTGCTCGCCGCCGAGCACGACTTCGGCAGCGAGATCTCGCTGATCCTCGGCGAGGACTTCTTCTCGGCGGTCGATGTGGAGTTCGACTTTCCGAACCGCGCGGTGCGGCTCTACCAGCCCAAGGATTGCGAAGGCGTCTCACTCGCCTACTGGGCGAAGGGCGCCGCCGGTGAAGCCGCGCTCCAACCCGGGGCGAAGACCACGTTCACCGTCGCCGTCAATGGGCGGCCGATGCTCGCCCTGCTCGACACGGGCGCGACCGCTTCCGCGCTCGCGATGTCGGAGGCGGCGCGGCTGGGCGTGACGACCAAGACTCCCGGGGCCGCGGCCGCGGGCTGCAGCGTCGGCATCGGCAGGAAGGCGGTCGATTACTGGAGCGGGCCGTTCGAGAGCTTTGCGATCGGCAGCGAGGTCATCCGCAATCCGACGCTGCGCTTCGGCGAGGTATTGTCGAACACCGGTCCGTTCGTCGACGTGCCGCGGATGGTGCTCGGCGTCGATTTCCTGCGTGCGCACCGCGTGTATGTCGCGCGCAGCCAGCGCAAACTCTACTTCACCTATACCGGCGGCACCGTGTTTCCGGTGGATGCGGCGAAAGGCTGCCAGGACCTGCGCTAGTCGGGCGTTTCAAACTCATGGCGGCAGGATCGGCAGGCGAATTCGCAGATCGGCACGGGCCGCATTTTAGTTACACTCCGGGTTCAACAATCAGGGAGCTCAAGAAATGCACATCCGGCTTGCAGTGCTCGCCACAGTCCTCTGCGGCGCTTCCTACGGCTGCGCCACTCCGGCCGATGAGCCGGCTGCCAAGGCCTCTGCCGCTAACGCTTCCACTGCAGATGCCCCAAAGCCGGCCCAGCAATCGCGGCCGATGCGCACCGGCAGCCGGTTACCGTCTTACGAGGACCAGGGCGGCTCGTCATCCGTCGGTGATCAGTCAAAGGACGATTTCGCGGACCAGATGCGCCGCGGCGGAGGCGGGACCTCCGGGAAGTAGCGCTCAGCCGCCGCTCGCCATCTTCTTCATCGCCTCTTCGCCCCGGCGGCGTAGCTCCGCCGGCGGCACGTCTTCCTTGTGCGTGGAGATGTTCCAGAGGTGACCGAACGGATCTTCTACGGCGCCGCTGCGGTCGCCGTAGAACTCGTCCTTGATCGGCCGCTTGAGCGTGGCGCCCGCCGCGGTGGCCTGCGCCATCGTCGCGTCGACATCCTTGACGTAGAGATGCAGCATCACCGTCGAGCCGCCGCGCGACTGCGGCCCGAGGAAACCCATGTTCGGGAACTCGTCGGCCATCATCACGTGTGAGTCGCCGATCCTGATCTCGGCGTGCCCGACCTTGCCGTCGGGCCCCTGCATGCGCAGCACTTCCTTCGCGCCGAACGCCTTCTTGTAGAACTCGAGCGCCTGCGCCGCGCCGCGGATGCACAGATAAGGCGTCACGCTGTGGTAACCCTTTGGAATCGGCGCCACTTTCTTCGCCTGAACCTTCTTCTTCGGCCGAGCCTTGGCTTTCTTGGCCATCGGTAACCTCCGTTAAAAAATCAGGAAACGCAGATTTTCTGCAGCTTTGCCTTAATGTCCTCAGGCAGCGCCACGCCCTTGCGCGCCGCCGTGTCGAAGCACACTTCGACCGTCTTCTGCGTCGCGCAGAGCGTCATCGAGTCGGCCTCGTAAAGGCGCATCTCGTGGCTGAAGCTCTTCGTGCCGACGCGCACCATGGCACCCTGGATCAGCACCAGCTGGCCGGCGCGGATCTCGTGATGGAACTCGATGCTGAGGGTCGCGACCACGGTGCCGAGCCCGCGCGCGCGGATCTCCTCGAGCGAGAGCCCCGCCATCTTCGGAAAATGCCAGCCGGCGTCGTCGAAGCAGGCCGCGTAATGGCGCACGTTCATGTGGCCGTAGATGTCGCACTGCGCAGGCATGACGATCGCCCGGTAAAGGTCGAACCACTTCTGCATCAGTGGCGCTGGGCGGAGAGGCGATCGAGCTTCGCGGCGTACAGGTCGTGGTCGCGCCGCGTGGTGCTGTGCTCCAGGGCGAGGGCGAGCTCGCCTCGCGCCGCCTCGATGTTGCCGAGCCGCAGCTCGGCGAGACCGAGCCAGAAATGGAACTCGTGGTATTCGGGCGCGCGGCGCACTTCCTTGGCGAAGGAGGCGCGCGCCGCCTTGAAGTCGCCCGCCTCCATGGCGGCGATTCCCAGGTGAAAGAAATGGAACGGCGCATGGCGCTCGATGCGCGCGAGCTCGTGATCGGCGGCCGCCGCCTCGACGGGGCGCCCAAGCTTGTCCAGCGTCAGCGCGAGGTTGGCCCAGGCGCGGGTATTCTCGGGCTCGTTTTCGAGCACGCGCCTGAAAGCAAGCTCGGCCGCCTCGGGTTGCCCGCGGCGCAGGTAGACGACACCTAGCGTGTTGTACGCGCCCCAGAACGTCGGGCTCTGGCGCATCGCTTCGCGCGCGAGCCAGTAGGCATCGTCGAGGCGCGCGCGCACCAGCGCCTCGGCAGCGCGGTTGTTCATGTACATCGCCACGATGGTCTGCTCTTCGATCGGCTTGGTGCGCAGCGCCCGCATCTCCGCGCCCGGCAGGAAGTCGATCGTCATCAGCTCGGCCGCGTCGTACAGCGTGCGCGGGTCGGAATAGCGCTTGCCGAGCGTCACGTTGACGTGGCCGTTCAGGAAATAGATGTTGCCGCTGCGGCTCCACAGGTCGCCGACCGCGGCGCTGTTGTACTGCACTTCCAGCCCGAGCGCCTTGGCGAACGCCGCGGTCATGATGACGAGCGAGAGACAGTTGCCGGCCTTTGCGTCGAACGCCTCGGCGGCGTTGCGCGTGCTCACGCTGTCGTACTCGAGCTTGAGCATCCCCTGGCTCACCGCGTCGATCAGGGCCTGGCGCGCGCCTTTTTGGAGCTGGTCGGCGAGGTCGACCTTCAGGTAGCGCGTCATCGCCTCGCTCAGGGCGAACACCTCCCGGGCGCTGATCTGCTGCGACGGCGCGGCAAAGAGCTCGTCGCGGAAGAGGCCACCGGGTGACTGCGCGACCGGCGCCTGGGCGCAGCCCACGACCAGGAGAAACAGTGCGAAGAGCGGCAGCCGGTTATGCATCGCTGCGAAATTGTATGCTTGGACCATGTTTCGCCCAAACCATCTCAAGGCGCGGCTGCGATCGGGCAAGCGTGCGCTCGGCTGCTGGACCGTGCTCGGCGCCCCGCCGGTGATCGAGCTCCTCGCCCTGTGCGGCTTCGACTACCTGCTGCTCGACCAGGAACATGGCTTCGGCGAGCCCTCGGCGCTGCTCCATTCCCTGCAGGCGATGGCGGCCACACCTCACTGCACTTCCGTGGTCCGCGTGCCGTCGAACGACCCCAACTATCTGAAGCGGGTGCTCGATGCTGGCGTGGAAGGGGTCATGGTCCCCAATGTCGAAACGGCGGAAGACGCACGCGCTGTGGTCGCGGCCTGCCGCTATCCGCCCGCTGGCCGGCGCGGCTCGGCGCTGGGATCGGCGCGGGCCTCCGATTACGGCATCCGTGCTCCCGACTACCGCAAGGCGGCAGCCGACGAGCTGCTGATCGTCTGCCAGATCGAGTCGCCCAGGGCGGTCGAGAACGTGCAAGCGATCGCCGCGGTCGACGGCGTCGACGTGCTCTTCATCGGGCCGCACGATCTTTCCGGCACCGTCGGCCAGCTCGGCGATCTCAAGCACCCGGAAGTGGCGAAGCTGATCGCGCGCGCCGAGGAAGGCATAAGGCAAAGCGGCAAGCCGATGGGCACCGTGCCGCATCCGGGCGCGACCTGGCGAGAGATGTTCCAGCGCGGCTACCACATGATCAACGCCGGCAGCGACGTCGGGCGGCTGCGCGATGGGGCGCTCGCCGACGTCAAGGAGTTTCGCAGTGTTCACCCTTAATCCGCTCCCAGCCTCGCTGGACGCTCGCTTGGTCAGCAAATTGGTCAAGGCAGAGCCGGCGACCATCGGCCACTTCCGCAACTGGGGCTTCATGGATCCGGCGATCCGCGCCATGCAATCCGACGTGCGCATCGCCGGTCCGGCCGTCACGGTGCGCGTGCCGGGCGTCGACGGCACGATCGTCGGCTACGCGCTCGGCCAGGTGCGGCCCGGCGACGTGCTGGTGATCGACCGCTGCGGCGACCATCGCCACGCCGCGTTCGGCGGGCTCGTCGCCTACGCCTGCAAGGTGGCGAAGCTCGCCGGCGTCATCATCGACGGCGTCGCCACCGACATCGGCGAGGTGCGCAAGTACGGCGTGCCGCTCTGGTGCCGCGGCCTCTCGGCGGTGACGACCAAGCGCATCG
>DASXRW010000516.1:0-2059 GCA_036506355.1 Burkholderiales bacterium | reverse complement strand
GGCGTCAGATGAAGGGTGCGCCCCTGCTGTTCGAAGAGCTTGAGCTCGAGCGTGTCGGCGAGCTTCTTCAGCTGCGTGGAAACCGTCGGCTGCGCGAGGTGCAGCTCTTCGGCCGCGCGCGTGACGCCGCCTAGGCGCGCGACCGCCTCGAAGACCAGTAGCTGCGGGAAGAGACCATGGCGAAAGTAGCGTCGCAGCCTGGTGCGGGACATCTCGGCTCCTTATCGAACCGAGGTCTCGCTTGCAGCCCTGGCCGGACTGCCGGGGCGACCGGGGACGAATCCCGTATTGACGATCGCGCCGCTTCGAAGCTACTCCCCTCGCGGGTGGCAGGATGTTAGCCGCGGCGGCGCCCGCCGCGCAACGATCCATTGCGATTCGCGATGGTTGCATCGCAACACGTCATTTTTATGCGCGGCCACCGCGCACCAGAATCGGCGGATGGATGTCCTCTCTGCGCTCGCCGCCATCATCGTCATCGATCTGGTGCTCGCCGGCGACAACGCCATCGTCATCGCGCTCGCCGCGCGCAACCTGCCGAAGGAGTTGCAGCGCCGCGCCGTGGTGTGGGGCGCGCTTGGCGCGGTGCTGGTGCGCGCGAGCCTTACCGTGGGCGTGCTCTGGCTGCTGCAGATTCCGGGGCTGATGCTCGGCGGCGGCGTGCTCCTCGTCTGGATTGCTTATCGGCTGCTCACCAGCGACGACTCCGGTCGGAGCGATATCGCGCCCGCAACGGGCTTCTGGAGCGCGATGCGCACCATCGTGATCGCCGATGCGGTGATGGGCCTCGACAACGTGCTCGGCGTAGCCGGGGCTGCGAACGGCAGCGTGGCTCTCGTGGTGGCCGGGCTGCTCATCAGCATTCCGATCGTGGTCTGGGGCTCCACGCTGATCATGCACTGGATCGAACGCTTCCCCGCGCTGCTCTACGCCGGCGGCGCGGTGCTCGCCTGGACCGCGGCGAAGATGATCGTGTCCGAGCCGCTCGTCGATGACGCGCTTGCCGCACGATCCGTCGCGCGGGGCGCGATCTACGCGACGGTCATCTCCGGCGTGCTCGCGCTCGCCGCGCTGCGAAACCGCAAGGCGCAAAAGGAGGCCATGCCATGAAAGTCCTGATCCCGCTCGATGCATCGGAAGCCGCGCGCGCCGCGCTCTACCATGTGCGCTCCCTTTTCCAGGCGGGCGTTCCGGTGCAGGCGCTGCTGCTGCATGTGCAGCCTCGCTTTCATCGGCACATCGCGCAGTTCACCCGCCGCGCGGCGCGCGACGCGCTGCGCGCAGAGCGCAGCGCCGCCGCGCTGACACCTGCGATCGAGGACCTGACGCGCTGGCAGCTGCCGTTCGTCGCCATGACCGAAATCGGCGCTCCCGCGGAATGCATTGCAAAGGTGGCCGAGCGCGAGGCGGTCGACGAGATCGTGATGGGCGTCGGGCGTCATCCGGCGTGGCTGCGGTGGGTGAACCCATCGATCGCCGAGGCCGTCATGGCGCGTACCGACATCCCGGTGACGGTCCTGGCGCGCGGCCATGCCGGCGCGTTCGAGCGCTATGCCGTGCCGGTGGGCGTGGCGGGGATCGCCGCCCTGCTTTGGGCAGTGGATTGACCCTGAGTAGTGCGAAGCCTATCGTGGCCGCACGTCCCGGCCAATTTTCCGGCGGGACGCCTAAAGGGGAGAGAACCATGAAAGCGCGCTACACCGTACTCGCCGCTGCCATCGCCGGCTTCGGGCTCGGCGCCGTCACCATCGACCAGCTGCACGCGCAAGCCAAGCCGCCCGTGTTCTATGTCGCCGAAATCGACATGAAGAACGCCGAGGCCTACCAGAAGGAGTACGCGCCGAAGGCGCAGGCGCTCATCAAGAAGCATGGTGGCCGCGTGCTCGCGGCGGGCTCCAACATCACCGTGATCGAAGGCGCCCCGCCGAAGTCGCGCGTTGCGGTGCTGCAATGGGACAGCCTCGAGAAGCTGCAGGCCTGGCGCAATTCGGCCGAGTTCAAGGACATACGAAAGATTGGCGACAAGTACGCCTCGTTCCGCGCGTACGCGGTGGCCGGC
>DASXRW010000515.1:0-23650 GCA_036506355.1 Burkholderiales bacterium | reverse complement strand
ATTGACCTCGAGCCCGAGCCCCGGCCCCTCGAGCGGCCAGGCGTTGCCGTCGCGGTCGATCGCGCCCGGATTGGAGACCAGCTCGTCGCGAAACTTGTTGGCGCGCGACACGTCGCCCTCGAAATAGCCGCCGTTGTCGATTGCGGCGAGGAAATGGATCGTGGCCGCGTGGTTCAAGCCAGTCATCGAGCTGTGCGGATGGATCGGCAGCTTCCACGCCGAGGCGAGGGCGGCGATGCGCAGCGCCTCGGTGATGCCGCCGCACTTGGAGAGATCCGGCTGCAGGATCGTGATCGCGCCATCCTCGATCACCCGGTCGAACTCGAAGCGCGTGTAGTGATTCTCTCCCGCGGCGAGCGGTGTGCGGCCGAAGCTGCGCGCTTCGCGGTAGCTGCGGTAATCGTGGGCCGGGAAGGGCTCCTCGAGCCAGCCGATGCCGAGCTCGTCCATCGCCGGCATCACGCGTCGCACGTCGTCCACCTGGTAGCCAATGTTCGCGTCCGTGAGGAGCACCAGATCATCGCCGAACGCCTTGCGCACCGCGCGCATGCGCTCGATGTCCTTTGCTGGCGCGTCGCCGACGCGCAGCTTGATCGCCTTGTAGCCCGCATTGGTGCTCCTGCGCGCTTCGTCGATCAGCTGCGCCGGCGGCTGGTAGCCGAGCGAGACGCCGCCCGCGTAGGCCGGAACCGCTTTGCGCGTGCCGCCCAATAACCGGTAAAGCGGGACGCCAAGCGCTTTGCCGCGGATGTCCCAGAGCGCCATGTCGATGCCGCTGATCGCGAGGCAGGCGCCCGCGCCCATGCCGTGGCTCGCGAGCTGGAAGCGATACATCTTGTCCCATACGCCGTTCACATCGTGGGCGTCCATACCGACGACGAGCTGCTTCAGCGTGGTTTCGATCAGCTTGGCCACCGCCGTGTGCGCGCGCCCATGGTGTGCCTCGCCCCAGCCAATGAGGCCGTCGTCGGTGGTGACTCTGACCACCACTGCATCGCGCTTCACCGCCGTGCCGATGCCGAGCGCGACACGGTTTGCAGCGGAGATCGGAAAAGAGGTCGGAAAGGCCTTGACGTCCGCGATCTTCATACGCGGGTGCTGCGCGATTCGGGATTGACGAAATTCTTCGGCGGCTCGCCGGCCAGCATGCGCAGCATTTCCTCGGCGGCGGCTTCGCTCATGCGGCTGCGCGATTCGACGGTCATGCCGGCAAGGTGCGGCGTCAGCAGGACATTGTCGAGCGCGAAAAGCGGATGGCCCGGCGCGAGCCGGTAGTGCTCGTAGACATCGAGCATTGCGCCGGCAATGCGCCGCGTGCGCAGCGCTTCGATCAGTGCCTCTTCCTGCACCACGGCGCCGCGTCCGACGTTGATCAGCCAGGCAGTCGACTTCATGCGGGCGAATCGCGTGCGGTTGAAGAGGTGGTGCGTTTCCTTCGTCAGCGGGCAGGTCACCACGACGAAGTCGCTGGCGACGACGAGGTCGTCAAGCGCCGCTGGCGCAGCTTCGGCGGGAAGGCGGTCCAGGCGCCGCTGGTTGCCGAGCACGCGCATGCCGAAGCCGCGGTGCGCGATCTTCGCAAGGCGCTTGCCGATCTCGCCGACGCCGACGATGCCGAGCGTCATGCCGGCGATCTCGTGCGTGCCGGCGCCGAGCGCGCGCGCGCCATCCCAGGTATCGCTGCGCAGTGCATTGGTGATCGCGAGCACGTTGCGCGTGAGCACGAGAATCGCCATGGCGCAATACTCGGCAACCGACTGCGCGTTGCCGCCCGGGATGTTCGACACCATGACGCCGCGCGCCGTGGCCGCGGCGAGCGGCACGAGGTCGGTGCCGGTGCCGTGGATGGCGACCGCGCGCAAGCGCGGCGCGGCGGAGAACAGATCGTCGGGCAGCTTGCTGCGCGTGATGACGCCGTCCGCGTCGCGCGCAAGGCGCCGGATCGTCTCGGGATCGCTATCCGGCGCGCGGATGATTTCCGCCTTTTTCAACAGGCGCTCCTCGCCTGCAGGCGCGATGGAATCGACGATCAGGACGCGGTGCACCAACTGATGTTGACGACTTATGGCCTAGGAATGCAGCGGGTCGGCGATTTATTTGCGCACTTTGGCGCAGGCGTCTGCTGCAATGCAGCGCACTTTGTCTATTCGTCCAAATTGCCCATCCTCATGCATTATTTCACTTAAAGAAATGTCAGTAAATGCAAGACTCGTAAGAAGAAGCTCCAGCCGCATCAAGGGGGGAAACGAGCCGTGAGCCAAGCCGTCCCGGCGGAATCAGGGCCTATCAAGGTCCTGGTGATCGATGACAGCAACACCATCCGGCGCAGCGCCGAGCTGTTCCTGCGTCAGGCCGGATTCGAGGTGATTCTCGCCGAGGACGGCTTCGACGCGCTCGCCAAGATTTCCGATCACCAGCCGCGCGTCATCTTCGTCGACATCATGATGCCGCGCCTGGACGGCTATCAGACCTGCGCGCTCATCAAGCAGAACCCGAAGCTCAAATCAACGCCGGTGATCATGCTGTCGAGCAAGGACGGCGTGTTCGACCGCGCGCGCGGGCGCCTCGCCGGTTCCGACCGCTATCTCACCAAGCCCTTCACCAAGGAAGGGCTGATCGCCGCAGTCAACGAATACGTAAAACCCGCTTCCGTAGCTTCCTGAAAGGCACGCGATGGCTATCAAGAAAATTCTGATCGTCGACGATTCGCCCACCGATCGCCAGTTCCTGAGCGACATGCTGGCGAAGAACGGATTCAACGTGTCCACGGCTGAAAGCGCCGAGGACGCGATGAACAAGGTGAAGCAGGCGCGCCCGGACCTGGTGCTGATGGATGTCGTCCTGCCGGGCCAGAACGGCTTCCAGGCGACGCGTACGCTCACCCGCGACGAAGCCACGAAAAGCATCCCGGTGATCCTGTGCACGAGCAAGGGCCAGGAGACCGATCGCGTCTGGGGCATGCGGCAAGGCGCGCGCGACTACATCGTGAAGCCCATCAACCAGGCCGATCTCCTGGCGAAGATCGCGGCGCTCGGCTGATGACATCCGCCACCGCCCGCGTCTCGCTGCGCGACTATCAGCTCGCGCTTTCGGAGCGGCTGCAGAGCGCGCAGGCCGGCGTGCGCGCGCCGTCCAAGCTCGGTTTGCGGGTGGGGGGCGAGACCTGGCTCGTGGATCTCATGGAGGCGGGCGAGGTGATCCCCGTCCCGTCGATTGCGCCGGTGCCGCTGGCGCAGCCCTGGTTCAGGGGCGTCGCCAACGTGCGCGGCAATCTCTACAGCGTCACCGATTTTTCGGCCTTCGTCGGCGCGAAGCCGGTCGCCATCTCGGAGCAGGCGCGGCTGCTGCTCGTCGCGGAGCGCTTCCGCGCGGGCGCGGCGCTGCTCGTCGAACGCTCGCTCGGCTTGCGCAACGCCGACAATCTCAAGCTGCAGCCCGGCGCCGTCGTCCAGCCCTGGGTTCGCGCGCAGTACACCGACCCCGACGGCACTGTCTGGAAGGAGCTCGACATTGCCGCGCTGGTGCAGAACGAAGCCTTCCTGGAGGTGAGCCTATGAACCGAACCACCGTCTGCCTGCTCGCCGCGGCAGCCGTTTTTTCGCCCTACTGCGGCGCTGAAAACGGCGTCAGCGCGAACCGCATCCTGCTCGGCCAGGCGGCCGTGCTTAGCGGGCCGGCCGCGCAGCTCGGCATCCAGATGCGAAACGGCATCAAGGCCTACTTCGACTACGTCAACGAGCGGGGCGGCGTGCACGGCCGCAAGCTCGAGCTCGTGAGCGAAGACGACAAGTACGAGGCGTCGGTCGCCCCGGTGGCAAGCAAGAAGCTGATCGAGGAACACCGGGTGTTCGCGCTGCTCGGCTACGTCGGGACGCCGACCGGCGCAGCGCACCTGCCGGTGGTGACGCAGGCCAGGGTACCGCTGGTCGGGATGTTCACCGGCGCGGAGATCCTGCGCGTGCCGTTCAACCGCTACGTGTTCCACGTCCGCGCGAGCTACTACGACGAGACCGAAAAGATCGTCGAGCAGGTGGTGTCGACCGGCGGCAAGAAGATCTCGGTCTTCTACCAGGCCGACAACTACGGCGAGGCCGGCCGCAAGGGCACCGAGATCGCGCTCACCAAGCGGGGCATGGTGATTCACTCGAGCGGCACGGTGGAGCGCAACACCGTCAAGGTCGAGGAGGCGGTGAAGGCCATCCACGGCTCCGAGCCCGACGCCATCGTGATGGTCAGCGCCTATACCTCCTGCGCCGAGTTCATCCGGCAGATGCGCAAGGCGGGCAGCGGCGCGACCTTCTACAACGTTTCGTTCGTCGGCAGCAAGGCGCTCGCCGATGCGCTGGGCACCGAGGGCAGCGGCGTGGCCATCTCGCAGGTGGTGCCGTTTCCTTGGGGCACCGCGGTGCCGGTGGTCAAGGAGTACCAGAGCCTCGCGAAGAAGTCGGGCTTCGCCGACTACAACTTCAGCGCGATGGAGGGCTTTCTCACCGCGAAGGTGATGGTCGAGGCCCTGCGGCGCGCGGGCAAGAACCCGACGCGCGAAGGCTTGGTCGACGCTCTGGAAAAAATGCAGGACGTGGATCTCGGCGGGTTCTACGTCGGCTATTCGCCCAAGAATCACGCCGGCTCGAAGTTCGTCGACCTGACGATCATCGGGCGTAACGGCAAGTTCCTGCGCTAGGGGATACCCATGGACAGACTCCAGTTGCCAAAGATGCCTTTCGTGGCGCGGGACGCCGCGGTCGAAGCGAGCGGTGCAGGCTCGTCGCCAGGATGGCTGGCGCGCCTTCGGCAGCGCCTGCGCGGCGGCCGGCTGCCGCTGCTCGCCGGATTGCTCGCGCTCCTGATCCTGGTCGACGCCGGCCTGGTAGTGCTCGATGCGCGCGAGGCGACTTTCAATACGCTCTACGTGGCGGCCGTCGGAAAGGTCCGGATGCTCTCGCAGCGACTCGCGAAAGCCGCGCAACAGGCTTCGCAGGGCAACGCAGTCGCCTTCAAACAGCTGCGCGACAGCCGGGACGAATTCGCCGCGGTCGTTAAGCTCCTCGGCGCGGGCGGCGTGGCGAGCGGCGTGACGCTGCCGCCGACGCCGGCGCGCGTGCGTCCGCTGCTCGGCACGCTAGAAGCGCAATGGCACAAGACCGAGCGCAACGCCGGGCTGGTGATCGTCGAGGAGCGCAACCTCGTGGCCCTCGGCGCAGCGGTGCGTGCGATCAACGACAACAATCCGGCGCTTCTCGAGCTGGCCGACGAGATTGCCGCGCTGAGCGTTCAATCCGGCGGCAGCGCTCGGCAGAATGCGATTACCGCGCACCTCGTGATGCTCACCCAGCGCATGGCTAAGAACGCGAATGCCATGCTGGTGGGCGACGTGGTCGACCCCGAGGTGGCGTTCCTCCTCGGCAAGGACACCAATACTTTCCGCGACCTGCTGCAGGGACTGCTCCAGGGCAACGACGCAATCCGCGTCGCGCGCGCGAGCGACGCGGAATTGCGCGGCAAGCTCGGCGAGCTCGAATCCGGCTTCAAGCAGTACCAGGCGGGCGTGACCCAGATCCTCGGCAACATGCAGCGCTTGGTGAACGCCAAGCGGGCGACGCGCGACATCTTCAACGACAGCGAGGCGCTGCTCGGCGCAGCGGAGGAGCTCGCCACCGGATACGACGGTCTGATCGCCGCCCGCAAGTTCAATTTCATCGCCATGGGCGTGGTTTCGCTGCTTGCGCTCGCGGTGCTGCTCCTGATCGGCAAGGCGTTCGTCGACGAAAGCCGCGGGCGTGCCGAGCAGAGCGAGCACCAGAACCGCGCCAACGAGGCCGCGATCCTTCGCCTCCTGGACGAGATCGGTAACCTGGCGAGCGGCGATCTCACGGTGCGCGCCAAAGTCACCGAGCACATGACCGGCGCGATCGCCGATTCGATCAACTACACGATCGATGAGCTGCGGCGCCTGGTGGCGGGTATCACGACCGCCGCCCAGCAGGTGACGGCCGCCACGCAGGAGGCGCAGACCGTGTCGACGCAGCTCCTGCACGCGGCGCAGAAGCAGGCGAGCGAAATCCAGAATACCGGTCAGTCGGTGGCGCAGATGGCGCAATCGATGAACCACGTCGCGTCCAACGCCGACGACTCGGCCAAGGTCGCCGAGACCTCGCTCAACGCCGCCTCAAAGGGCGGGCAAGCGGTGCAGAACGCGATCCGCGGCATGAACGACATCCGCGACCAGATCCAGGAGACCTCCAAGCGCATCAAGCGCCTGGGCGAGAGCTCGCAGGAGATCGGCGAAATCGTGCAGCTCATCTCCGACATCACCGAGCAGACTAACGTGCTCGCGCTCAACGCCGCCATCCAGGCGGCCTCCGCCGGCGAAGCGGGGCGCGGCTTCACGGTGGTGGCCGAAGAGGTGCAGCGGCTCGCCGAGCGCTCGGGCGAGGCGACGAAGCACATCGGCGCGATCGTCAAGAGCATTCAGCGCGACACGCAGGACGCGGTCGACGCCATGGAGCGCAGCACACGAGGCGTGGTGGAAGGCACGGCGACGGCCGACGAGGCCGACCAGGCGTTGCGCGAGATCGAAAAGATCTCGAACCGCTTGGCCGAGCTGATCGGTGCGATTTCCAACGCGACGCGCCAGCAGGCCGCCTCCGCCGACCAGGTCGCCGGCAAGATGAAGATCATCCTCGGCGTCACACAACTCACCACCGAAGGCACGAAGAAGACTGCGGCATCCGCCGCGCGCCTCACGCAACTGGCGGATGGACTCAAGAGCTCGGTGGCGGGCTTCAAACTAGGTTAGCGGGGCGATGCCCGATACCACCATCCTGTCGTGGATCACCGCCGAGGTCGACCAGGCGCTCGAGCGCGTGCGGAGCGATCTCGCCGCGGGAGCGTTGGCGAGCTGTCCGGAGCACCTGCACCAGGTGAGCGGCGCGCTGAACATGGTGGGCATGAGCGGCGCCACGCGCTTCTGCGAGGCGCTCGAGAAGAGCTTCGGCCGGGTAGACGCATCCGGCGCCCATGCCGCGGTCATCGACCGTGCCGTGGTGCAGCTCAAGCAGTACGTCGACGAGGTAGCGAGCGGCCAGCCCGACGTAGCGGTGCGGCTCTATCCGGCGTATCGCGAGCTCGCACAGCTGCAGGGCCGCGACGACAGCTCCGAGATCGACCTTTTCTTCCCCAACCTCACCCCGCCCGCGCCTTCCCATCCGAGCCCGAAGAGCCTGGAGAACGGCGAGCTTGCGTCGTTCCTGCAGGCCCAGCGCACGCGCTGGCAGCGCGGCATCCTCGCCTGGCTGCGCCGCCGGCCCAATGGGCTCGAGGACATGCGCGAGACCCTGGACGAGATCCATTCGGTCGCGCACCTCCTCCCCGAGCGGCGCGCGCTCTGGTGGGTGGCGAGCGGACTAGTGGATGCGCTGCTGGATGTCGCCGAGCCCGCCGCGCTCGCGCAGGCCCGCCGGCTCTGGAACAAGATCGATCTCTACATCCGTGACCTCGCTACGGGAAGCCGGCCGGATAACGAAGCGCTGCTGCGCGAGCTGATTTATGCCGTGGCGGGCTCGCCGCCGCTCACGCAGCGCATCCGCGACATCAAGCTGCTCTATGGCCTGGATGTGCTGCGGCCCGCGTCGGCGCCGCCCGCGCAAACGCTCCAGCCGGTTCTCGCAGAAGTGCGCGAAAAGATTCGCAAGCTGCGGAAATTCTGGCGCCAGTACATGGCGGGCGAGCCGCAGGGCCGCGCCGCCTTCGCCGAGCGTGTGCATACGCTGCAAGCGAAGGCCGCGCCCCTGCAAAGTCCTCACCTCGAGCGGCTGCTCGAAATCCTCGCGCAAGTCTCTGAGCGCCTGTCGGAGCCGCATCCGGCGGACAGCGACGCGATGCTGGTCGAGATGGCGGCGGCGTTCCTGCTCGCCGACAACATTCTCGATACCTTCGGGCGGCCGCCTGCGGACCTCGACGAGCAGCTCGCGCTGCTCTCCGCATGGCTGCTCGAGGCCGCAAATGGCAAAGCCAGCGCTTCGCCTCCATCCGGGTTGCGCCCGGAGCTGCTCCAGGAGATCAGCGCGATCCAGTTGCGCGCGCAGGTGGCGCACGAAATCCTCGCCAACCTGCAGCAGATCGAGCAGGTGCTCGACAGCTACGCGCGCGGCCAGGGCTCCGACAAAATCGTGCAGGCGCTCGCGCCGCAGATGCGGCAGGTGCGCGGCGCGCTTTCGGTCCTGCGCTGGGAGCGCGCCGTCGGGGTCCTGGAGCGCTGCCAGGCCATGCTCGCGTCGCTCGCGCCGGGCAGCGCGGAGATGGACTGGATCGCGGAGGGCCTGAGCAGCCTCGGCCTTTTCATCGCCCCATGCCTCGAGGGCCGCGAGCCGCGCCAGCAGGTGATCGACACGTTCCTCGAGCGATTCGACCAGCGCCCGCCGGCGGAGCCGCCCGCGCAGCCGCAGCCGGCACCGGCCGGACCGTCCAATGAGCTGCTGCAGGTATTCCTGGAGGAGGCCGCCGAGGTTCTCGCCGCCATCGAGGCAGGGCTGCTGGTCTGCCGGGCGCAGCCGGATAACGCCGAGGCGCTCACCGCGATCCGGCGCGGTTTCCATACTTTGAAGGGAAGCGGCCGGATGGTCGGCCTGACCCAGCTCGGCGATGTCGCCTGGGACGTGGAGCAGGCGCTGAACCGCTGGCTCGAAGAAAAGCGCCCGGCCACGCCGGAGCTCCTCGAGCTGGCAGCCGCCGCGGCCAAGCAAATTGCCGGCTGGACCGCCAAGCTTCGGGCTGGAGAAACGCCGCAGGTCGACGCGGCGCTGATCGCCGCCCTGGCGCAGCGGCTGAAGCCTGGTGTCTTCGAGATCTATCTCAAGGAAGCGCGCGCGCATATCGCCACCCTGGAAGCGCAGTGCAGCCGCTGGTGCGCGAACTGCGGCACTTCCGCTTCCGAAGAATTCATGCGCGCGGCGCACACGCTCGCGAGCAGCTCGCGCACTGCCGGCTTCGAGCCGATCGCCGAACTGGCGGCGGTACTCGAGCACTGGATGCCGTTTGCCGGGCTGACGGTGCAGGAGGCCGATGCGGCGCTGGTCGCCCGCGCGGTCGCGCGGCTGAAGGAAATGGTCGCCGCGGCCGGCGCTCGTCAGCCGGTTCCGGCGGCGGGCGATGCCATGGGGGACCTGCAGGCGCTCGCCGCCCGGCTGCAGCCGCCGCGCAAGCCGAAAGAAAAGCGCGTGATGCGCGACGACATCGACGCGGAGCTGCTGCCGATCTTCCTCGAGGAGGCGCACGTCCTCGTGCCGCAGATTGCCGGCGATCTGCGCGACTGGAAGGCGAATCCGGGCGATGCGAAGCTCGCGGACAGCGTGAAGCGCGCGCTGCACACGCTCAAGGGCAGCGCGCGGATGGCGGGTGCCATTCGCCTCGGCGAGCTCACGCACTTGATGGAGAGCCGCATCGAATTCGCGCTCGAGGCCGGCGATCTGTCGCAAGCCGTATTCGAGGATCTCGAGGCGCAGATGGATCGCCTCTCCGGCGATCTCGACAAGATGCGGCAGACGCCGCAGCCCGCGGTAGCCGCCGTCGCACCGGCGGCGATGCTGCGCGTCAACGCCGAACGGCTGGACGATCTCATCGCCGAGTCGGGCGAAGTGGCGATCGCGCGCTCGCGCATCGAGGCGGAGCTGCGCCAGGTGAAGCAGTCCCTCGGCGAGCTGAGCGAAAGCGTTACGCGCCTGCGCACGCAGCTTCGCGAAGTCGAGATCCAGGCAGACAGCCAGATGCAGACGCGCCGTTCGGTACTCGATGCGCGCGAGCAGGATTTCGACCCGCTGGAATTCGATCGCTACACGCGGCTACAGGAGCTCACGCGCATGATGGCCGAGGGCCTGAACGACGCCCTCTCGATCCAGCAGGCGCTCGCCAGGAACGTAGGTGAGACCGACGCGGCGCTCACGCACCAGGCGCGTCTCGGCCGCGAGCTGCAGCAGGACCTGATGCGCATGCGCGCGCTCCCCTTTGCCAATCTCAGCGAGCGCCTGCACCGCATCGTGCGCCAGACCGCCCGCGACCTGGACAAGAAGGCCGAGCTCGACATCCAGGGCAGCCAGGTCGAACTCGATCGCAGCGTGCTCGAACGCATTGCCGCGCCGCTCGAGCACTTGCTGCGCAATGCGCTCGCCCACGGCATCGAAGAACCCGCCGCGCGCACCGCGGCCGGGAAGCGCGAGGCTGGGCGCATTGCTATCGCGCTGCGCCAAGAAGCCAACGAGATCGTCCTCGTGGTGAGCGACGACGGAGCAGGGCTCGACCTCGAGCGCTTGCGTGCCAAGGCGATCGACAAGGGGTTGATCGGCGCCGACCTGGCGCTCTCCGAAGCGGAGCAGTTGCAGCTCGTCTTCCTTTCCGGTCTCTCCACCGCGGAGACGGTCACCGAGGTCGCTGGCCGCGGTGTGGGCATGGACGTGGTGCGCACCGAAATCAACGCCGTCAGCGGCCGCATCGAGGTGGCGAGCAGCCGCGGCCGCGGCACCATCTTCACCATTTACCTCCCGCTCACGCTTGCCGTGACGCACGCGGTCATGGTGCGCGCCGGCTCGATGACTGCCGCCATCTCATCGGCTGCGGTGGAGCAGGTGCTGCGCATCAAGGCCGATGCGCTGGTCGCGTTGTACGAGAAAGGCAGCGTCGAATTCCAGGGACGCGACTACCCCTTGCACTACCTGCGCCAGCTCCTCGGGCAGCGCGGCGCCACGGACATCCAGGAGTACAACTCTCTTCTCCTCGTGCGCAGCGGCAACGAGCGCGTGGCCGCGCACGTCGACGAGCTATTCGGCAACCGCGAGATGGTGGTGAAGAACATCGGGCCGCAGCTCGCCCGCATCGCCGGAGTCACGGGAGCCACCGTGTTGCCAGACGGCAGCATCGTCCTGATCCTGAATCCCGTACAGCTCGCCGGCCGCCAGCGCGGCGCCCCCGCCGCAACGGCGGCGACGGACGCCACTCTGGTAGCACAGGTGGCAGCGGCCCCGGTGGTGATGGTGGTCGACGACTCGATCACGGTGCGCAAGATCACGAGCCGCCTGCTCGAGCGCGAGGGCTACCGCGTGCTCACCGCGCGCGACGGGGTCGATGCGCTCGAGCAGCTCAAGAAGGAGCGCCCGGCCGTGATGCTGATCGACATCGAGATGCCGCGCATGGACGGCTTCGACCTGACGCGCAATGTGCGCGGCGATCCGCGCACCATGGAGATCCCGATCATCGTCATCTCCTCGCGCACCGCGCCGAAGCACCGCAGCCGGGCTTCCGAGCTCGGTGTCAACGCGTACCTCGGCAAGCCTTACGAGGAGGCCGAGCTCCTGCAACAGATTGCGGCGCTGGCGCGGCAATGAAACCCGAGCACATCGGCAAGTATCCGGTGCTGCGCGAGATCGGCAGCGGCGCGACGAGCAAGGTCTACCTCGCACGCGACCCATTCGCCAACCGCGACGTGGCGATCAAGGTGTTCCTGTTCGACAAGCACGCCGACGCGCAGGAAGAGCGCATGATGCACAAGGCGTTCGTCGCCGAGGCATCGCTTGCCGGGAAGCTGAACCACCCCCACATCGTCGACATCTTCGACGCCGTAGTCGAGCCCGATCACAGCTACCTGGTGATGGAATACGTTCCGGGCACGACGCTCGAGGCGTACGCCGACGTCGGCAAGCTGCTTCCCGTGAGCAAGGTCGTCGAGATCGTCTTCAAGTGCATCCGCGCTCTCGAGTACGCCTGCCGGCACGGCGTGATCCATCGCGACATCAAACCGGCGAACATCCTGCTCTCCGAGAGCGGCGAGACCAAGGTCAGCGACTTCGGCGCCTCGTTCCAGCAAAAGATGCTCGACACCACCCAGATCACCGGCGTCGGCTCCCCAGCCTACATGTCGCCCGAGCAGATCCGCATGGAGGCGCTCACGCATCAGACCGACATCTACTCGCTCGGCGTGACCATGTACAAGCTGCTCACCGGGCGCCTGCCTTTCACGGTCTCGACGCAGGCCGCGCTCACCTACGCCATCCTCAACACCGAGCCCCAGCGTCCCGCCCTGCTGCGTCCCGAGCTGCCCGGGCTGCTCGATGCGGTGGTGATGAAAGCGATGGAAAAGGATCCGGCGGCGCGCTACCCCTCATGGCTCGAGTTCGGCAAGGACCTCGGCCAGGCCTTCGCCAGCCTGCGCCTCGCCGGCGGCTCGGTGTCCGATTCGGAGAAATTCACCAAACTGCGCGACTTCCCGTTCTTCGAGGACTTCAACGACGTCGCGCTGTGGGAGCTGATCCGCATCGGCGCCTGGAAGTCGATCGGCGCCCAGACCGTGCTGATACGCGAAGGCGAGGCGGGGGAGAGCTTCTATTTCCTCACCGAGGGCGAAGTCGACGTCACGCTCTCAGGCAAGCCGCTTGCCACCGTCAAGGCCGGCCGCTGCTTCGGCGAGCTCCTGTATTTCGCCGATCGCACGCAGCGGCGCACCACTACGGTCACCGCACGCGGTCCGATCACGGTCATGGAAGTGAAGGCCGAGGCGATGCGCGCGGCGAGCGACGCCTGCCAGTCCGCCTTCAACAAGGCGTGCATGCGCGTGCTGATCGAGCGGCTGCTCTACTCCAACCAGCGGCTGGCCCAAGCCGCTTGAAGTTGTGGGGTGTCGTTACAGCGGGTCCCAGCTAAACACGTCCGCCGAGCGCTCGAGCGGGTAGAACTGCGCGCGCAGCGCTGGAATGGCGTGGGATGCAACCGTCTCCGCTGTCCAGCCGCCGTCACGATGCACCGAGCGCAGCGGGCGGTGCTGCGAGAAGAGGAAGATCTCGTTCGCGCGCACGCCGAAGATCTGCCCGCTCACGTCCTGCGCTGCATCCGAAGCGAGATACACTGCCAGCGGCGCGATCTTCGCGGTCTCCATGCTCTTCAGCTTTTCGACGCGCGCTTGCTGATCGGGCGTCTCGGTGGGGATGGAGCCGATCATGCGGCTCCAGGCGAAAGGGGCGATGCAGTTCGAGCGCACGCGGTACTTCGCCATGTCGAGCGCGATCGACTTCGACAGTCCGACGATGCCGAGCTTCGCCGCCGCGTAGTTGGCTTGGCCGAGATTGCCGACCAGGCCAGAGGTCGAGGTCATGTGGATGTAGCAGCCCGACTCCTGCGCCTTGAAGTGCGGCGCCGCGGCCCGGGCGACGTAGAACGAGCCGTTGAGGTGCACGTCGATCACCGCGCGCCATTCCTCGACCGACAGGTTGAAGAAGAAGCGGTCGCGCAGGATACCCGCGTTGTTCACCACCGCGTCGATGCGCCCGAAGCTGTCGAGCGCCGCCTGCACGATGCGGTTGGCCGAGGTCCAGTCGGCGACGCTATCGGTATTGGCCGCCGCCGTGCCGCCGGCGGCGCGGATCTCGTCCACCACTTTCTGCGCCGGCCCGGCGCTCGCGCCTTCGCCCTTCACCGAGGTGCCGAGATCGTTGACCAGCACTTTCGCGCCCGCGGCCGCCATGGCGAGCGCGAAGTCGCGGCCGATGCCGCCACCGGCGCCGGTGACGAGCACCGCTTTGCCTTCGAGCATCAGTCTCTGAATCCGGGGTAGCGCCGCTCGAGCAGCCGCAGGAGGCCGGCCCATTCCAGCTCGCCGATGCGGCGCCGCTGGCCGGGCTTGTAGCGCTCATTGGTCTTCACCACCGTTTCCGGCGCGGGCAACTCGCATTCTGTCTGCAGGGCGAAAACCTGCGCCTGGCAGGCGCGCTCCAGCCAATACATCGTGATGAACGCTTCGGGAATCGTGCTGCCCACGGCGAGCAGGCCGTGATTGCGCAGCAGCATCGCCACGTGCTCGCCGAGATCGGCGACCAGGCGTTTCTGCTCGTCGAGATCCACCGCCGGGCCCTCATAGCCGTGATAGCCGACGCCCGAGAAGAACATCGAGTTCTGCGTGAGCGGCAGCAGGCCGCACTTCATGGCGGAGATCGCCATGCCGGCGGGTGTGTGCGTATGGATGACGCAGGCGACATCCGGCCGCCCTCGGTGCACGGCGCTGTGGATCACGAAGCCGGCGTGGTTGATGCCATAGCCGGTGCCCGAGTCCTGCACGACTTTGCCGGCGAAATCGATCTTCACCAGGCTCGACGCGGTGATCTCGTCGTAGGTCATGCCGTAGGCGTTGATCAGGAAATGACCTTCCTCGCCCGGCACGCGCGCCGAGATGTGGTTATAGACGAGGTCATCCATGCCGTAGTGGTGCACGAGGCGGTAGCAGGCGGCGAGATCGACGCGCGTCGCCCACTCCTCGCGCGAAACGCGCTCGCGCATCGACGGAATTTTCAGCAGGGAGAGATCGCTCATGGCCGTATTATGCCTTTGCGATGCTCGGCTCCGCGCTTAATCCCGCCTCGGTGGCGATCGTCGGCGCGTCCGACAACCCGCACAAAGTCGGCGGCCGTCCGATCCTGTATCTGAAGCGCTACGGCTATCGCGGCGCGATCTATCCGATCAATCCGGCGCGCTCGACGGTGCAAGGCCTGCGCTCATTTCCCAGCGTGCACGACATTCCCGAGGCGCCCGAGCTCGCCATCGTGGCGATTGCCGGCGAAGAGGCGGTCGGCGCAGTCGAGGCGTGCGCCGCGCGCGGCGTGAAGGTCGCGGTGGTCATGACCTCCGGCTTCGGCGAAACCGGCGCGGCGGGGCGCGAAGCGCAGGAGCGCATGGTCACCGCGGCGCGCGCCCGCGGCATGCGGCTCATCGGCCCCAACTGCCAGGGCCTCGCGAACTTCGCTACCGGAATGGTGGCGAACTTCTCGACCATCTTTAACGAGCTCGAGGCGCGCGACGGTCCGGTAGCGATCGTCAGCCAGAGCGGCGCGAACTCGCAGGCGATCTACACGCTCCTGCGGGGAAAAGGACTGAGCGCGCGCCATGTGCATGCGACGGGCAACGAAGCCGACGTCACCGTCGCCGATCTCGCCGCGGCGGTCGTGGCGGATCCGGGCGTGCGCCTGGTGCTCCTCTATATGGAAGCGATCAAGGATCCGCCGACGCTCGCCGCCGCTGCCGCCGAGGCACGCCGGCGCGACGTGCCGATCGTGGCGCTCAAGGCCGGCCGCACGGCAAGCGGCCAGAAAGCCGCGAGCTCGCACACCGGTGCACTCGCGAGCGAGGATCGAGTGGTCGACGCGTTCTTCGAGCGGCACGGTATCTGGCGCGCCAACGACCCGCAGGAGCTGGTCTCGGCCGCCGAGCTCTACCTGAGCGGGCGCCGGCCGCGCGGCAAGCGCCTCGTCTTCATCAGCAACTCCGGCGCGAGCTGCGTCATGGCGGCAGACTACGCCGAGCAGCGCGGCATCCCATTGCCCGACGTGTCCGAGCGGGCAAAACAAAAGCTGAAGGATGTGCTGCCCGCCTTCGCCGCGCTCGAAAATCCGATCGACATCACTGGCGCGCTGCTCGGCAACCCGGAGCTCTTCGGCGCCGTGCTGCCGATCGTCGGTGACGATGCGCAAAGCGAGCTGCTTCTCGTCGGCCTGCCGGTCGCGGGCACCGGCTACGACCTGCCGAGGTTCGCCGCCGATCTCGCCACATTCCAGCAGCGATATGGGCACGCTGTAGCCGTCGCCGCGCCGCAAGATGCCGTGCGCCGCGCATTCACCGAGGCGGGCGTGAGCACCTTCGCGCGCGAAGGCGAGGCGATGGATGCGCTTGCGCAGCTCGCGGACCACTCGGCGTTGCTGCGACGGCCGGTGCCGCCGCGCCTCCATTCCCCACGACTCGGCGCCAAGCCCCATTTCCTCAACGAGGCGGAGAGCCTCGCCATGCTTGCGCAGGCTGGACTTCCAGTGATCGAACACCGCCTATGCCGAGAAGAACGCGAGGTACGTGCGGCGATAGATGAGCTTGGCGGCGAGTTGGTGGTGAAGACCTGCTCGCGCGACCTGCCGCACAAGAGCGACCATGGGCTGGTGGCGATCGGCGTCGCCGATCCGCTGGCCGAATTCCGGCGGCAGCGCGAGCGTTGTCTCGCGCTGGGTGCGCGGTTCGAAGGTGTGATCGTGGCGCGGCGCGCGCGCGGCGGACGCGAGCTCGCGCTCGGGGCGCGCATCGATCCGAGCTTCGGCCCGCTGGTGCTGGTCGGTGACGGCGGCATCTATCTCGAAACGCTGAAGGACTTCCGGCTGCTGATCCCGCCGCTCGCCGAGGAAGAGGTGCTGGCGAAGATCGGCGAGCTGCGCATCGCGCCGCTGCTGCGTGCGCAGCGCGGCCAGCCGCCGCTCGACGTGCGCGCCATTGCGCGCATGGCGGTGAAGCTGGGCGACGCCATCATCGCGTGGCAGGGCCGCGTCGCCTCGGTCGACGTAAATCCGGTGATGGTGTTTGAAACAGGCGCGCAGGCGCTTGATGCGCTGGTGGAAAGTCGCGCGGACGACTGAGCGCCAACACCCCCCGGGCTATAATTTTCCGGCCATGAAGATTCTCGTAGCGGTCAAGCGCGTCGTCGATTTCAACGTCAAGGTTCGCGTCAAGGCCGACAACACCGGCGTCGAGACCGCGAACGTGAAGATGTCGATGAATCCCTTCGACGAGATCGCGGTCGAGGCCGCCGTGCGGCTGAAGGAGGCCGGGGCCGCTACCGAGATCGTCGCCGTGTCATGCGGCGTGCAGGCCTGCCAGGAGACGCTGCGCACCGCGCTCGCCATCGGCGCCGATCGCGCGATCCTGGTGGAGACGACGGAAGAGCTGCAGCCGCTCGCGGTTGCCAAATTGTTGAAAGCGATATGCCAGAAGGAGTCGCCGCAGCTCGTGATCATGGGCAAGCAGGCGATCGACGACGATTCGAACCAGACCGGCCAGATGCTGGCGGCGCTGCTCGGCTGGCCGCAGGCGACCTTTGCCTCCAAGATCGAGCTCGCTCCCCCGGGAGCGAAGGTCACCCGCGAGGTCGACGGCGGCCTCGAGACCGTCTCGATCAAGCTGCCCGCGGTCATCACCACCGACCTGCGCCTGAACGAGCCGCGCTACGTCACGCTGCCGAACATCATGAAGGCGAAGAAGAAGACCCTGGAAGCGCTGAAGCCCGACGCATTGGGTGTTGACGTCGCGCCGCGCCTGGCGACCCTGAAAGTGGTCGAGCCCGCCAAGCGCAAGGCCGGCATCAAGGTGGCCGACGCCAAGGCGCTGGTCGAGAAGCTGCGCAACGATGCGAAAGTGATTTGATGGCAGCCCTCGTTCTCGCGGAGCACGACAACAAATCGATCCGCAAGGCGACGCTGAACGCCGTCGCCGCGGCGCAGAAGATCGGCGGCGACATCCACGTGCTGGTTGCCGGGCAACAGGCAGCGGAGGCGGCCAAGGCGGCGGCGCAAATCGCGGGCGTGGCTAAGGTGCTGCACGCCGATGCGCCGCAGCTGGGCGAATTCCTCGCCGAGAACGTCGCCGCGCTTGTCGTATCGCTGGCCAAGGGCTACTCGCACATCCTGGCGCCGGCGACCTCCAACGGCAAGAACGTGATGCCGCGCGCCGCGGCGCTGCTGGACGTGCAGCAGATCTCGGACATTTGCGCGGTGGAAAGCGCGGACACCTTCGTGCGGCCGATCTATGCGGGCAACGCGCTGGCGACGGTGAAGTCGAAGGATGCGATCAAGGTCATCACGGTGCGCACCACCGCCTTCGACGCGGTGGCAGCGAGCGGCGGCAGCGCAAGCATCGAAACCGTGGCTTCGCCGGCCGATGCGGGGCTATCCGCCTTCGTCGGGCGCGAGGTCTCGAAATCGGAGCGCCCGGAGCTGACGGCGGCCAAAATCATCGTCTCCGGCGGCCGCGGCATGGGCTCGGGCGAGAACTTCACCAAGGTGCTCGAGCCGCTGGCGGACAAGCTGGGGGCGGCGATGGGTGCGTCCCGCGCAGCGGTCGACGCGGGCTTCGTGCCGAACGACTGGCAGGTCGGACAGACCGGCAAGATCGTGGCGCCGGACCTGTACATCGCCGTGGGCATCTCGGGGGCGATCCAGCACCTGGCCGGGATGAAGGACAGCCGGGTCATCGTCGCCATCAACAAGGACGAGGAGGCGCCCATCTTCCAGGTCGCCGACTATGGGCTGGTCGGGGATCTTTTCCAGCTGGTTCCCACCGTGGTGGAGGAGCTTAAGAAATGAGCACCTACCAGGCACCGCTGAAGGACATGAGATTCGCGCTCAACGAGCTCGCTGGCCTGGCGGAGGTCGCCAAGTTGCCGGGATTCGGCGAGGCCACTCCGGACACGGTCGATGCGATCCTCGAGGAAGCCTCGAAGTTCGCGTCTGGAGTCCTTGATCCGATTAATTATTCCGGTGACCAGGAAGGCTCGAAATGGGCCGATGGCACCGTGCGCACGCCCAAGGGATTCCGCGAGGCGTACAAGCAGTTCTGCGAGGGCGGCTGGAACGCGCTGCCGTTCGAGGCGGAGTGGGGCGGGCAGGGCCTGCCGCGGCTCGTGTCGACGCCGGTCCAGGAGATGTGGAAGAGCTCGAACATGAGCTTCTCGCTTTGCCCGCTGCTGACGCAGGGGGCCATTGAAGCGCTCCTCCTCCGCGGTTCGCCGGAGCTCCAGCGCCGCTACCTGCCGAAGATGGTCGAGGGCCGGTGGACCGGCACGATGAATCTCACCGAGCCGCAGGCCGGCTCGGATTTATCGCTGGTGCGCACGCGCGCGGAACGTCAGGGCGACCATTTCCTGATCTCAGGCCAGAAGATTTTCATCACCTACGGCGAGCACGACATGAGCGAGAACATCGTGCATCTCGTGCTCGCGCGCACGCCCGAGGCGCCCGAAGGCGTGAAAGGCATCTCGCTCTTCGTCGTGCCGAAGTTCGTGCCGAATGCGGACGGCACGCCCGGAAAGCGCAACCCGGCCAAATGCGCCTCGATCGAGCACAAGCTGGGCATCCACGCCAGTCCGACCGCGGTGATGGTGTACGACAAGGCCGTCGGCTACCTCGTCGGCGAGGAAAACCGCGGGCTCGAGTACATGTTCATCATGATGAACGCCGCCCGCTTCGCCGTCGGCCTCGAAGGCGTCGCCATCGCCGAGCGCGCGTTCCAGCGCGCGCTGGCTTTCGCCAGGGAGCGCATCCAGGGCCGCGACCTGGTGCAGGGTGGCAAGGCGGTGCCGATCATCCGTCATCCGGACGTGCGGCGCATGCTGATGCTGATGAAGTCGCAGACCGAGGCGATGCGCGCGCTCGCCTACACCACCGCGGCGGCGATGGATTACGCGCACAAGCATCCGGATGCGGAAGCGCGCAAGCAGCACCAGGCGTTCGTCGATCTGATGATCCCCGTGGTGAAGGGCTGGTCGACCGAGACGGGCATCGAAGTGGCGTCGCTCGGCGTGCAGGTGCACGGCGGCATGGGCTTCGTCGAGGAAACCGGCGCCGCTCAGTACCTGCGCGATGCGCGCATCACCACCATCTATGAAGGCACGACGGGCATCCAGGCGATGGACCTCGTCGGACGCAAGATCTCGCGCGAGGCGGGCGCCACCGCCAAGGCGTGGCTCGCATCGCTGAAATCCCTCGACGCCGAGCTCGGCAAATCCACCAACGCCGACATCAAGGCGCTGCGCGCGCAGCTCGCGCAGGGCGCGCAGGCCGTGGCCGATGGCGTGAACTTCATCGTCGAGACCAAGGACCCGCATGCCACCTTTGCGGGCGCGGTGCCCTTCCTCAAGCTCATGGGCATCGTCGCGGGCGGCTGGCAGATGGCGCGGGCAGCGCTCGCGGCGGAGAAACAGCTCCCGAGCGGCGACCGCCCATTTCTGGAGGCAAAGATCGCCACGGCGCGCTTCTACGGCGACCAGGTGCTGGTGCAGGCGCCGGCGCTGCGCGACACCGTGGTGAAAGGCTCGCCTGCGGTGATGGCGCTCTCGGAAGAGCAGTTCCTCGCTGCGTAGCCTGATCGTCTTGCTGGCGCTCGCCGTGGCAGGTGCTGCGGCGCCGGCATTCGCGGCGGAGCGCTCGGCTGCCGAGTTCTTCCGCGAATTCACCGACGAGTGGGTGCGCGGCAACCCCAACCAGGCGACCGCCACGCGCTACTTCTCGGGCGCGGAGCAGGCCGCGCTCGAGCGCCAGCTCACGCCGGAGACACGCGCCTGGCGGCACGCCCGAGTCGAGCTCGCGCGCAGGGGACTCGCCGAGCTGGCGAAGTTCGATCGCGCACGCATGACGCACGACGAGCGCGTCTCCGCCGAGCTCATGCAATGGCAGCTCTCGCGGCTCATCGAGGGCGAGGCCTACGAGGATTACCGCTTCCCGCTCGATCAGTTCGGCGGCGCCAACGTCTCGCTCGTCAACACGCTGACGGTGACGCATCCCATGGTCGCGCCGAGCGACGCGCGGAACTACGTGGCGCGCCTTGGGCAAGTGCGGACGCGCATGGACGAGGCGCTCGCCGAAGCCGGGCGCCTTGCGGCGAAGCGAATGATTCCGCCGCGCTTCGTCCTTCGCTCTACCCTTGCGCAGATGCAGCACTTCATCGGCACGCCGGCGGCGCAGAACCCGCTGGTCAGCCTCTTTGCCGAGCGCATGGCCGCCATCGGGGAGCTGGCGGCTGACGAGCGCGAGGCACTCAGGACGCAGGCGGAGCGCATCGTCGCCGACGAGGTCTATCCGGCCTGGAAGGAGGCCATCGCGCTGCTCGAGTCACTCCTTCCCGCCGCGACGGACGACGCCGGCTTGTGGCGCTTCGAGGGTGGCGCGGCGGCCTACGCTCATAGCCTGCGGCGCTATACCACCACCAGGCTGGGCCCGGACGAGATACACGCCATCGGCCTGCGCGAGGTGGCGCGACTCGAAGGCGAGATGGAGAAGTTGCTCGCCCGCCTCCGGCGCACCGAGGGAACGCTCGCGCAGCGCACCGCAGCGCTGCAGCGCGATCTCGCCTATCCGAACAGCGAGGAAGGGCGCGCGGCGATCATGGCCGATATCGAGCGCATCCTGCGCGATGCCGAGAAGCGCTCTGCCTTGCTCTTCGCGCAGACACCGAAGGCGCCGGTGATCGCCCGGCCTTATCCGCCCTTTCGCTGGGCATCGGCGGCGGCGAGCTACAACATGCCCGCGCCCGATGGCTCGCGCCCTGGCACGTTCCAGATCCCGCTGCGGCCTTCCTACCTCACACGCTATGGGCTGCGCACCCTCGTCTATCACGAGACGGTGCCCGGGCATCACTTCCAAATCGCGCTCGAGATGGAGAATCAGGCGCTGCCGCGCTTCCGGCAGCTGCGCGCGTTCGGTTTCATCTCCGCCTACGGCGAGGGCTGGGCGCTCTATGCCGAGCGCCTCGCCGCCGAAGCCGGCTGGTACGAGGGCGATCCCGAGGGACTGCTTGGACAGCTCGCCGCCGAGCTCTTTCGCGCGCGACGCCTGGTGGTCGATACCGGCCTGCACGCCAAGCGCTGGACGCGCGAGCGGGCGATCGCCTACGGCATCGGACCGAGCGAGGTCGAGCGCTACGTGGTCTATCCCGGGCAGGCCTGCTCGTACATGCTCGGCCTGCTCAAGATCCTCGAGCTGCGCGAGCGCGCGCGCGGCGCCCTCGGCGAGCGCTACTCGCCGAAGGATTTCCACCAAGTCGTGCTCGCCGCGGGCACGGTGCCGCTTGAGCTGCTCGAACGCGAAGTCGACGCCTATATCGCGCGCCGATGAGCCATCTCGCGCTGCTCGCCTCGCTGCTTGCGGTCCATCTGCTCGCCGCCATGAGTCCCGGCCCGAACTTCGTGCTCGTCGTCGCGGGCTTCGCCTGTGCGAACCTAGGCTGGTGCCTCGCCGTTGTGCTGGGGCTTGCAGTGCTCCTCGAGCTGGCGCCGTCGCTTTATACGGCGCTGAAGATTCTCGGCGGGGCCTACCTCATCTACCTTGGCGTAGCGCTCTGGCGCAGCAAGCGTCCTGAAACAATCGAACCGGGGCGCCTAACGATGCGCCGGGCGTTCATGCGCGGGTTGCTGACCAATCTCACCAACCCGAAGTCGCTCGCCTACTTCGCCAGCGTCTTCACGCTGTTCATGGGCCCTGAAGTACCGCCGGCAGTAAAGGCCCTCGCTTTCGGCATCGTGCTGTTCGACACGCTGTATGCTGCGATCGAGCGGCCCATCAACCGCCTGGCCGGCGCCGTGATGAAGGCGTTCGGCGTTCGCCTGGTCTCCCCGGACTAGCGCCGCAGGCCGAAGAAGCGGCGGATGCGCGACAGCAGGTCCGCCTGCTCGGAGACGGCGGGGCCGGGCTGGGTGGCGAAGGCCTCGCGCACTCTTTCGAGGTCGGGGCGGCGCGAGCTGATGACGCGGCTCATGCCCTCGGCGATCTCGGGGCGCTTGAGCAAGAGCCCCTGGAACGATTTGCCGTCGAGGCGGTAGCACTCGACGTCGGTCTTCGCCACGACCGTGGCGCTGCGCGCATCGCCTGTCAGGAGCGCCATCTCGCCGAAGAACTGCCCCGGGCGCAGCGTGCTGATGAGCTGCGGCGAGGCGTGCTGCGGCTCGTAGCGTACCTCCGCCTCGCCGAACATGATGATGTAGAGCCAGTGGGCGATATTGCCCTGCTTGGTGATGACGTCGCCGCGCGCGAACGGCGCGTACTGCAGCCGCTCGGCGATCTCGTTCATCTCGTCCTCCGAGAGGACCGTGAAGAGGTCGACGCCGCGCAGCATTTCGAGGCGCCGGCCGATCTCGCGCTTCCTCACGGCATCGGCGTGCGCCTCGTCGCGCGTCACGGCGTGCACCGTGCGCTGCTCCTCGGCGATGCGGATGCCCGCGCGCTGCAGCGACGCGAAGAGGTGCACGCGCACCATCGAGTCGGTCATCTCGTCCTCCGCCAGCTCGGTGAGCCAGTAGCGCAAGTCGTACTCGAGGTTGCCCTGGGCGAAGCCGTGCAGCACCGTGTTCGGCAGCGGGTTGCGCGCGACGTTGGCGATCGGCACGTCGCGCATCTCCTCGTTGATGGTGGCGATGACGCGCGCCGGCGGCACGCGGGGATCGACCATGAAGCGCAGGGTCCGGCGCCACTGCAGCGGCTGCCCCTCGCGCTTGCCGATGATCGCGACCCGGCCCTTCATGATCTGGCTGTTGGGGATGACCACCGTCTCCCAGTTGCTCGTCTCGATCAGGGTCGAGCGCCAGCGGATGTCGCGCACCTGGCCGCTCAAGCCGTCGACGCTCACCCAGTCGCCGACCTGCACGGTGTTGTCGATCTGGATGGCGAGGCCGCCGAGCAGGTTGCCGAGCGTGTCCTGCATGGCGAAAGCGATTACCGCCGTAAGGATCGCGGAGGTCGTCACGATGCTCGACAGGTCGACCCCGGCACCGCGCAGCTGCACGAAGCCGTAGATCACGTACGCCACCAGGATGACGACGTCCTCGACGATGCGGGGCCACTCGCGCCCTACGAGCGGCAGGAGCAGCCGGAATGCGGCAAAGCCGGCGAGGCGAATGCACGCGATCGCGGCGACGATGCGAAAGAGCGTGTCCACCACGGCGGCGGCGCCGGGGAACGCCAGGGCATCGAGCGCGATCGCGCCGGCCTGGCCGAACACGCCGATCAGGAAGAGCCACAGCGTATTCAGGTAGACCGAGCGCTCCGCGGGCCGGAACTGCAGCAGCAGGATCGCGAGGGCGAAGGCGAACAGCGTCAGC
>DASXRW010000514.1:0-8521 GCA_036506355.1 Burkholderiales bacterium | reverse complement strand
TTCGGCCGGCTCGATGTGCTGGTGAACAACGCATCGACCTTCTTTCCGGTGTCGATCGGCGACATCGAGGCGTCCCATTGGGAGGAGATCGTCGGCTCGAACCTGCGCGCGCCGCTCTTCATCAGCCAGCAGGCGGCGCCGGAGCTCGCGAAGAACGCCGGCGCGATCGTCAACATCGTCGACATCCACGCCGAGCGCCCGCTCAAGGGCTATCCGCTCTACAGCATCGCGAAGGCGGGCCTGGCGGCGCTGACACGCTCGCTCGCGCTCGAGCTCGCGCCGCAGGTGCGCGTGAACGGCGTCGCGCCCGGCGCGATCGCCTGGCCCGACGACGGCCAGTTCGATACGGCGGCGCGCGGCCGCATCGTGGCGAGCACGCCGCTCGGGCGCGTCGGCCGGCCCGAGGACATCGCGCAGGCAGTACACTTCCTCGCCTGCGCGCCGTATGTCACCGGGCAGATCCTGGCGATCGACGGCGGGCGCTCGATCTTTCTCTAGGGTTCCGCATGGCCGTCCACGTCGTTCGCATAGACAAGCGCAAGAGCGATTACGAAGCCGGCAAGCTCGCCAAGCGCCTGCGCCGCCAGGTCGGCGAGGCGATCGCCGATTTCGGCATGATCGAGGAGGGCGACCGCGTGATGGTTTGCCTGTCCGGCGGCAAGGACAGCCATGCGCTGCTGGATGTGCTCCTTTCACTGAAGGAAAAATCGCCCATCCGCTTCGAGCTGATCGCGGTGAACCTCGACCAGAAGCAGCCGGGTTTTCCGGCGCACGTGCTGCCGAAGTATCTGGAAGAGCGGGGCGTGCCCTATAAGATCGTCGAGCAGGACACCTATTCGGTGGTGAAGCGCGTGATCCCCGAAGGCAAGACGATGTGCTCGCTCTGCTCGCGCCTGCGCCGCGGCGCACTCTACCGCGTCGCGACCGAAGTCGGCGCGACCAAGATCGCGCTGGGTCACCATCGCGACGACATCCTGGCCACGTTCTTCCTCAATCTCTTCCACGGCGGCCAGCTGAAGGCCATGCCGGCGAAGCTCCGCTCGGACGACGGCAAACACGTGGTGATCCGGCCGCTCGCCTACGTGGCCGAGGAAGACCTCGCGGCCTACGCCGAGCAGAAGGCCTTTCCCATCATTCCGTGCACCCTCTGCGGCTCGCAGGACAACCTGCAGCGCAAGCTGGTGGCCGAGATGCTGCGCGAGTGGGAAAAACGTCACGCCGGGCGCATCGAGTCGATCGTGCGCGCGCTCACCGAGGTGCGGCCCTCGCACCTCCTCGATCGCAAGCTTTACGACTTTTCGACGCTGGAGTGACGCCGACGGCTCATGCCGCGGCCGGCACTGTCGCGTGGTCACGTCACAGACGATGGCTAGAATGCCCTGCATGAGCGTGCGGCGGGTCGCCCGGTACCTCAAACTCACGGCTTTCGCCGCTCTGACCAGCTTTGTCTCCATTCCGGTGCACGCCCTCGGCCCCGCCCCGGACCCCGCCACCACGCGGGAAGCGGTGGTGCAGGTGTACGGCGCCCGCACCATGGGGGTGAAAGGCATCTTCGGCGTCCACACCTGGATCGCCGTCAAGCCGGCCAACGCGCTGTCGTGGACCGTCTACGAGATCATCGGCTGGCGGCTGAGGTGGTCCGACAGCGCGCTCGTCATCCGCGAGCGCCAGCCCGACGCGCCCTGGTTCGGGTCGGTGCCCGAGCTCTACGCCGATAAGCGCGGCGCGGGCGTGGACGAGCTGATCGCGCGCATCGACAAGGCGGCGCGCGACTACCCCTACTCGAATACCTACACGCTGTGGCCCGGGCCGAACTCGAACACCTTCACCGCGTGGATCGCGCGCGCGGTGCCCGAGCTGCAAGTCGACCTGCCCGCCACCGCGGTCGGCAAGGACTACATCGGCAGCACCTTCGTCTCGACCGGGCCGAGCGGCACCGGCTTCCAATTCACGCTGGGCGGCGTCTTCGGCGTGGTGGCGAGCCCGGTCGACGGCTTCGAGCTGAATCTCCTCGGGCTCAATTTCGGCGTCAGCGGCACGGGCGTGAAGCTGCCGATGGTCGGCCGCGTCGGGCTGCCGCACTTCTTCGAGACCGCGAAGCACTAAGTCCCGTGGAAGAGCTGCGCCGCGAGGCTTTGGCACAGGCCATCGTCTGGGTGCCCACGGTCGCCGTGGCGTTCAGCGTCCTACTGCTCTTCCTCGTCCTCTCCCGCCTCGCGCATTTCGGCGTGCTGCGCGTCGTCGAGCGCACGCGCGCGCACGGCCCGCTCGGTCAGCTGCTCGCCAGCATCGCGCGCGTCGGGCTGCTGATCCTCGGGCTGGTCACCGCGCTCGGAACACTGGGCGTGAACATCCTGGGGATCGTCGCCGGCTTGGGCCTCACCGGCTTCGCGCTCGGCTTTGCTCTCAAGGACAGTATCGCCAACCTGCTCGCCGGCGTGCTGATCCTGCTCTACCGGCCGTTCGAAGTCGGCGACCGCATCGATGTCGGCGGCCTCGCCGGCCGCGTCACCCACGTTGACCTGCGCTACACCGAGCTCGACGCCGAATCAGAGCGCGTGCTGGTGCCGAACTCCAAGCTGCTCACCGACCCGATCCGGGTGTCGAAGCCGGCTACTGGAGGTGCGGCCGGCTGAGCATCAGCGTGTTGCCGCTGCGCCGCATCTCGACCTGCTTCAGGAAGCTCATGCCGATGAGCGCGATCGGCAGCTGCTCGGCGCCGCCTTCCTGGATGGTGGCCGGCACGTTGGCCAGCACCACGTCGCCAATCTGCACGCTGCCGAGAATCACCATGTAGGAGACGATCTGGCCGTTGGCGGTGCGCTCGACGATGCGCTGGCCGCGCCGGAAATCAATCCCCAGCCGCTGCGCGTGCTCGGCGTTCAGGCCGACGAAGCTCGCGCCGGTATCGATCACCGCCACCAGGGGAACGCCGTTGAAGAAGGCCTGCGTCACGAAGTGGCCGCGCTGGTCGGCGTAGAGGAGGGTCTCCGCCACCGTCGACTGCCCGATGCCGAGCGCGATGGCGCGGCCGCCGACTTCGAACACCGCGGTGCCGCCGCTGATCTCGCGGAGCTTCACGCCCTCGGGGGTGACTTCTCCTGGCCGCAGCGTGCGCACGGTGCGCCCATCGATGATCACCTGCACTTCGTTCGGGCGCACACTGGTGACGTAGATCGTCGCCGCCCACGCGCTCGACGCGGCGAGCAGCATCAGCGCGCAGAACACTTGCCTCATCGCGTCGATCCTCGATTCATCGAATCGCCCGCAGTTTACCGCTCGCCTCCGCGATCTCCTTCTGCTTTTGTTCGATTAGATCCAGGATCTCCTCCGGCGTGCGGGTGTCAGGAAGCCGCCCGTGCCGCAGCCCGGGTCGTACACCGTCTCGCCGGGCTTCGGGTCCACCGCCCTCACCACGGCTCGAATGACCTCGCGCGGCGTGAAGAACTGCCCGCCGTCGTTGCCCTTCTCGCCCATTTTGAGGAGCAGCCCCTCATACACCTGCGAGAGCGTGAAGATGTGCGTGTCGTCGACGGTCTCCGCGCTGATCGAGTTCACGCGGTCGAGGACATCAAGGAAATTGCGCTCCGTGTCGATGCGCACGCGCTCGACCCCCCGACATGATCTCGCTGATCCGCGCCGTTCAGCGACTGTTGCGTCGCGTGCCGCTTGCCCTTAGCGCCGTTTCCGTTTCGTTTCATTCATGTCTTTGAATTGAGTGCGGCTCGCCGGCTCGTCAAGGATGTCGAGAAGCGCTTGCGCGACGTACACGCGGCCGCGCTTCGCGTCGTCTCTGAGCGTAACGATACGGTGCTTGACCAGCCAGTCAATCTGACGCTGCGCGGTCGTAAAGGCTATGCCAAGGTCCTCCGCCGCGCCGCCCACCGTGATGAACGGGTTGGCGGTCAGACGGTCGACCAAAGCCATCATGGTCTTGGTCTGCCGGCTTGCAAGCCGCTGCCGCCACTTCTCGCGCAGCGCGTGAATCTTCTCCACCCGCCTTAGCGCATCTTGCGCCTGCTCGCTCACGCCGCTCAGGAAATAGAAAATCCATGAACGCCAGTCGTCTCTTTCCGTCACGCCGGTCAGCAGATCGTAATAGTCGCCCCGGGAAGCCTCGAAGAAGGCGGAGAGATAGAGCAGCGGCGAAGGCAGGACCTGCCGCTCGATCAGGAACAGCACGATCATGAGCCGGCCGACGCGACCGTTGCCGTCGATGAAGGGGTGGATGGCTTCGAACTGGTAGTGCAGCAGAGCGGCCTGCAGCACCGGCGAAAGATCGTGCTGGTGCATGTACTTCTCCCAGGCATCCAGGCAGCGAGGGACCTCGTTCGGCGGTGGTGGCACGAACCGGGCGGTCTGCGGCGTGGCGCCCCGCGGGCCGATCCAGTTCTGCGTGCGCCGGAACTCGCCCGGTGCCGCGCTATCGCCGCGCACCCCTTTCATCAGAGTTCGGTGAAGTTCACGCACCAGGCGCAGCGACAAGGGGAGCTGCTTGAGGAGAGAAACCCCCTTCTCGAGCGCAATGACGTAGTTGTGCACTTCCTTGAGATCATCCGGCGCCCGGTCCACTGCGGCTCCCGCCTCATCGGCGAGCAGCTCCCCGAGCGTCGCCTGGGTGCCTTCGATGCGGCTGGAAAGCACCGCCTCCCGCCGCACGAACGGCCGGATGAACAAGTGCGGATTCTGCAGGCGGGCGCCCTGGCCTGACAGCCGCCCAAGGAGCAGAGTCGCCTCCGTGGCCGCCGCGATCAGGTCTGACGTCCATTCAATCTTGGGCGGCAGGGGCGCTGGCACGAACGCCCGCCCGCCTCCGGACATCGCTACGTACGTTCCCGGCGGCTGCCGCACCGCCCTCGTCCGCGCCAACCCGCCCCCTGTCTTATTAGCGCGGGCGAAAATAAGGGCCCCGCCTTATTTTCGATTTTGCCACAAAACGAAAATAAGGGTATTCCTTATTAGCGCCGGCGATAATAAGAAAACGGCTTATTATCGATTTGCGGCCAAAACGCTAATAAGGGGCCGAGCTTTGAAAGAAACCTTTCAAAGCTCGCCCGAGAAAGCCCTGCGAAGAAATGCCCTGGAAGGGCCGCGATCGCCCGACTCTGCTCATCTGCTGCTAATTGGATACCGTCCAAAGACTCGCGTAGAGAAGCCGCGGCCGAGACAAAGGCCCTTTGTTGGTTTAAATCGAGATGCGGGATTCAGATTGTGCCTCGTTGACCGAGGCCGAATGCCGCGCCGGCGCCGCCGGCTGGGAATCGCTCGGCGAGTATGACGCGGTGCAGGGCGACCAGCCGTGGATCGAGGCCTACGCCGAAGCCTGCCGCCCGTACGGCGCGATCGTTGACGAGCAGGATTACCTGGAAGGCTGGGACATCGGCCACGCCGAGTTCAACCGGCGCGTGAACGTGAACTAGAAAACGAAGCCCGCCCGGGCCTATCAGGAGGTTTTTACGTAGCTCACTTCCAGGCACACGTTGACGAGTGCCTGGCGCTTCTCTTCCTTCACGACCTTCAGCGCACGCTCGAGCGCCGGCATTAGCTGCTTCGGTTCGCTCACGCGCTCGCCATGGCCGCCGCTCGCCTGGATCACGTGCTCGAAGCGCGGCGAGGGCTCGAGCGTCGCGAATGGAGGATCTTTCCGCTGGGAGGCGTGGCCCTTCGGATACGTCGCGAGTGTGGACCGGTGTACTGCGGCCCAGCGGGCGTTGTTGGCGATGATGAACAGCACCGGCAGGTGCATCGCCTCGGACACGTAATGGCCGGCGGTGGGATTGCCGAACATGTAGGAGCCGTCGCCGAGCGCGCAGATCACGGTCTTGTCCGGGGTGGCGAGCTTGGCGCCGAGCGCGGCGCCCAAGCCCCAGCCGAGGCCACCGGCGGAAGCGTTGCCGAAATAGCGCCCGGGCTCATCGATGGTCATCTCCTCGAGCACGGTCGGGTATTCGTTGATCAGGATGGTGCGCTCATCGAGCAGCTGGTTCATGCATGCCGAGAGCCACTTGCCGGTGACGGCCTTCGGCATGGGCTCCAGCCCGCCGCGCGCCTTGGCCCTGGTGTCGGTGGATAGCCTGGTGACCGACTTGCGGCGGTCTTCTATCGTCTTGACCGACACCGCCTGCTTCTGCGCACTGCGCCACAGCGCCTGGAGCGTGGGCGCCACGGCGCCGGTGAGCGCGACGTCGGTGCGAAAGCCGCGCAGCGGATAGCGCGCGAACAGCGGGTCGGGACCGATGTGAATCACTTTCGCGTCGGCGCGCGGCCCGCCTTCCTTCGGGATCCAGGGCACGTCGCAATCGACCACCAGCACGACGTCGGCTTCCTTGAGCAGCGCATGCGGATCCCAGCCGCAATGCATCGGGTCCTCGGTGGAGAGCGCGAGGAAGCGCGGCCGGTAATGGATCACCGGGACCGCCAAGGCGTGGGCGAGCTGCTCGATCGCGCGTGACGACTCGACCGTGCGGCCGCCGTTCGCGGTGATGAGCAGCGGATGCTGGGCGTTGCCGAGCAGCTTCGCCGCCGCCTCGAGCGCTTCGGGATCGGCGGCTGGTGCCGTGGCCGGCGCGATCGTCGCCGTCTTGGCGAATTCCTGACTGAAGCTGGAGGCGAGAATTTCCCGCGGCAGCGTGACGTATACCGGCCCCTGCGGCTCGCTCTTCGCGATGGCGAGCGCGCGGTCCAGCACGGTCTCGACCTGCTCGGCGTGGCGCAGCTCGTAGTCCCATTTCATGAACTCGCGCAGCATCCCGCCCTGGTCGAAATGCTCCTGCGCCCAGTGGATGTAGTTGTTGCGCGCCGCGGGCAGCGCGCCCGACTCGGTGAGCGGCGTGCGGCCGGCGGTGAAGAGGATCGGCACGTTCTGGCGCGACGCGTTGATGAGGCCGTTGATCGAGTTCGCCGTGCCGACGCCGACGTGCACCATCATCGCCTGCGGCCGCCCGGTGATCATGGTGTAGCCGTGCGCCATCGCCACGCCCATGTTCTCGTGCGGCACGATCACGACCTGGGGCAGCTTCCAGCCGAGCTTCTGCCCCTTGGCATACGCCTCGACCACCGGCGCGAAATCGGTGCCGCCGTTGGCGAAGAGGTACTCGACACCGCGCGTGGCGAGGAGTCCTAGCCAAGCCTCAGCCGCCGTTTCCGGTTTGAACTCTCCTTTGGGCGCGGCAGGTTCGGCTTTCGACGTGGGCGCGGCGGGTTTCGGCGCCGGGCTATCCGGCTTGAGAGGCACTGTACGTTCGAGATCCATGGCGAAGCGATGTTACGCCAGCCGCCGATCCGAAAGGGTCACTTGTCAAGCCGGATTTGACAGACTAGACTTTCCGCCATGAACTGCGCCGAGCGACTGGTCGAGATTTTCGGCAGTCAGTCCGACGTCGCGCGCGCGTTCCAGCTCGACCGCGCGGTGGTGCACCACTGGATCAAGATGCAATACGTGCCGGCGCGCTGGGCCGGCGAGGTCGAGCGCATCACGCAGGGCCGCATCAGCGCCCTCGAGATCATCAACGAGGCGAGCGCCAAGAATCCGGTGCGCGTGAAGTCGCGCCCCGACCATCTTCCCTTCGGTCTTCCAGAGAGCGATCCCATGAGCCAGTACGCCCCGACGAAGCGCATCCAGTCGTTCCACCCGCCGCAGCGCACGCTGATGGGCCCGGGGCCGACCGAGATCCATCCGCGCGTGCTCACGACGATGAGCCAGCCGGCGATCGGCTATCTCGATCCGGTCTTCGTCGAGATGATGGAGGAGCTGAAATCGCTGCTGCGCTACGTCTACCAGACGAAAAACCCGCTCACCTTCCCGCTGTCGGGGCCGGGGTCGGTGGGCATGGAGTACTGCTTCGTCAACATGGTGGCGCCGGGCGACAAGATCATCGTCTGCCAGAACGGCGTGTTCGGCGGCCGCATGCTGGAGAACGTGATCCGCTGCGGCGGCGCGCCGGTGGTGGTCGAGGACAAGTGGGGCGAGCCGGTCGATCCGCAGAAGGTCGAGGACGCGCTGAAGAAGAACAAGGACGCCAAGGTCGTCGCCTTCGTGCACGCCGAGACCTCCACCGGCGCGCAGTCGGACGCCAAGCTCCTCACCCAGATCGCACACAAGCACGGCGCAATGGTGATCGTCGACGCAGTAACGTCGCTCGCCGGTACGCCAGTCCAGGTGGACGAGTGGGACATCGACGCCATCTATTCCGCGAGCCAGAAGTGCCTCTCGTGCACGCCGGGCCTATCGCCGGTGTCGATCTCCGAGCGCGTGGTCGAGCGCGTGCAGAAGAGGAAGGACAAGATCCACAGCTGGTTCCTGGACATGAACCTGCTGCTGGGCTATTGGAACGCGGGCGCGCGCACCTACCACCACACGGCACCGACCAATTCGCTCTTTGCTTTGCACGAGGCGCTGGTGCTGATCCGCGAGGAAGGCCTGGAGAACGCCTGGGCGCGCGCCACGCGGCACCATCTCGCCCTCAAGGCCGGGCTCGAAGCCATGGGCCTGAAGTTCCTGGTCAAGGAGCAATACCAGTTG
>DASXRW010000513.1:0-11253 GCA_036506355.1 Burkholderiales bacterium | reverse complement strand
GGCAACTACGCGAAGCAGCCGAAAAGCGCGCAGTTCGCCTCGGTGTTCTTTGCCATCGCCACCAGCGGCGGCAACCAGGCTTTGTACAAGGCCGCTCCCACCCGCGAGAAAGCAGATCAGCTCCTCGATGCGCGCCTCAAGGCGCCGTTCGCCGGCGATGCCAACGATGTCCTCTACCAGTGGGACTCGTCGCGCGACTACAACCCGTCTGCCGGGCTCGAGCGCATCGAGGCGGTGCTGCTCGCGATCAACTCGGCAGACGACGAGCGCAATCCGCCCGAGCTCGGCGTGCTCGAGCGCGAGATCCGGCGCGTGAAGCACGGCCGGTTCCTCCTGATCCCCGGGAGCGAGCAAACCGCCGGGCACGGCACCACCGGCCAGGCGAAATGGTGGAAGAAGGAGCTCGGCGAGCTGCTGCAGAGCGCGCCGAAGGCGCCGTACTGAGCGAGATTTCGCGCGCGCCTTTCCGGCTCGCGGCCGCGCTGCTGGTCGGCGCCGCGGTGCTGCTGTACTCCGGCACCTACGGCAACCCCTTCGTCTTCGACGATCTCGCGGTGTTCGGCGGCGAGCGCTCCTCGCCGCTGCGCTGGCTGCCGGAAGCGAGCTTCTCGCTGGTGCTGGCGGCGTTCGGCGCGGAGCCGCTGCCGCAGCGCATCGTCAACGCGCTCTTGCACGGCGCGACCGGCGTGGCCCTCTTCGGATTCCTCGCGCGCCTTTTCGCGGTCGTGCTGGCGGAGGCGCGCTCGAGGTGGCTCGCCTTTTTCGCCGCGCTGTGGTTCGTGGTGCATCCGGTGGCGGTGTACGGCGTCGCGTACCTGATGCAGCGCTCGATCATTCTCGCGACGCTCTTCTCGGTCGTCGCGCTCTGGTGCGTCCTCGAAGGCCTCGAGCGAGGCCGCGCGCGCTGGTACGCGGCCGCCGGCGCGGCGTATCTGCTCGCGCTCGTTTCCAAGGAGCACGCCGTCATGCTGCCGGCCGTCGCGGTCGCGCTCGCCGTAGTGGTGCGCGGCGCCTCGGCCGCGCTCCTGCGCCGCGCGATGCTGGGGCTCGGCCTGTGCCTGGCCGCGGCCGCCGCCGTGCTCGCGCAGCGGCTGACCCTCGTCGGCACGGCGTACGAGCCGAATGCGGCCGGCCTCATCACGCGGCTGGGCGCCGATGCCGCGCTCGTCTATCCGCTCAGCGTGGAGAACCAGGCGACGCTCTTCTGGCGCTATCTGGGCACGTGGCTCGTGCCGTGGCCCGGGTGGATGTCGATCGACGTGCGCACCTCGTTCCCGCGCGAGCTCGCCGGCCTGCACACCTTGGGCTTCATCCTCTGGCTCGCCTACCCCGTCGCCGCATGCTGGCTGCTTGTGCAACGCGGGCGCGCCGCGCTGCTCGGCTTCGGGCTGCTCTATCCGTGGCTCCTCGCGCTCACCGAGGTCGCCGCGGTGCGCGTGCAGGAGCCCTTCGTGCTCTATCGCAGCTATCTCTGGATGAGCGGCCTGCCGGCGATCCTGCCCGCAGTCGTGGCGCCGCTCGCGCCGCGTTGGCGTCTTGTCTCGGCGGGCGTGCTGTGCGCGCTCCTCGGCGCGCTGGCGCTCGGCCGGCTCGAGAGCTTCTCCAGCCCGCTTGCGCTGTGGGATGACGCGGTGCGCAAGAACCACGATCTCGCCGCGCCGTATGTCGAGCGGCCGTACGTCGCCCGCGGCCTCGCGCACCTCGACGAGCGCAGCTTCGACGCGGCGGGTGCGGACTTCGAGCGCGCGCTGCGTCTCAATCCGTCCTCGCCGGAAGCCTACGTCGGGCGCGGCCTGCTCAAGCTGCGCAGCGGCCGAGCGCGCGAAGCGCTCGAAGACATGGATCGCGCGCTCGCGCTCGACCCGGAGCATGTGCCCGGCTACTACAACCGCTGCGCCGTAAATGCGGCGCTCGGTCAGTATGCGCAGGCGCTCGGCGACTGCGACAAGGCGCTCGCCCTCGTGCCGCTCAACACCGAGGCGTGGGTCAACCGCGGCGTGGTGTACGCAGCGCTAGGAAGGCCGGCCGAAGCGGCCGCGAATTTCGAGCGCGCGCTCCAGCTCCATCCCAGCCACGGCCCGGCGCACTTCAATTACGGCACGCTGCTCGCGAAGTCGGGCCGCTTCGGCGAGGCGCGGCTGCATTTCGCCGCCGCCTGCGAGGCGGGCATCGAGGCGGCCTGCGGCCGCTGATTCCGGCGCTGGGGGCTAGGGGCTGGGGAACCGGCGTGCGTTTGGAGCGCACGCCGCGATCGAGGTGGGGAGGACCAGGCAGAGCCCCAGCCACCAGCCCGCAGCGCCGGTCAGGCGAACAAGCGCACCACGATGAAGGCGATGCCGCCCACCGCTGCTCCGGTGCCAAGCGCGGCGACCGCGGTAAAGGCGAGGTCGCTGAGCACCTGCCGCAGGGTGACGTTGAGTTTCGGCTCCATTCGCATCTCCCTTCGTGTCTTGCCAACGGAGCCCATTGCACCAGCCGATTGCGACCGCGCCGCGACCGGGCGCTGGCGAAGCGCCGATCAATAGTGGCAAACCGCGGGCACCCCACCTCGGGCACGACCGGCAGAGATATATTGGGCGCCATGGCCCGTCTGGTTGCGATCGTCGAGGACGACGCGGCGATCCGCGCGAACTACGCCGACATGCTGAAGAAGCACGGCTACCAGGTGAGCGCGTACGCCGACAGAAAATCCGCCGCCGACGGCTTCCGCACCAAGCTGCCCGATCTCGCGCTGCTCGACATTGGTCTGGGCGACGAGCCCGACGGCGGCTTCACGCTGTGCCGCGAGCTGCGCGCGATGTCGGCGGCGCTGCCGATCATCTTTCTCACGGCGCGCGACAGCGACTTCGACATGGTGTCGGGCCTGCGCATGGGCGCCGACGACTACCTCACCAAGGATGCGAGCCTGCCGCAGCTTCTCGCGCGCATCAGCGCGCTCTTTCGCCGCGCGGATCTGCTGCGCGAGCCGCCGGCCTCCGAGGAGACGCTCGAGCGCGGTCCGCTCAGGCTCGACATGAAGCGCTTCCAGGCGACCTGGCGCGACGCGGCGGTCGATCTCACGCTCACGGAATTCTGGCTGGTGCACTCGCTCGCGCGCTTCCCCGGGCACGTCAAGGACCGCGAGCAGCTGATGCGCGACGCGCACATCGTGGTCGACGACGCGACCATCACCTCGCACGTGAAGCGCATCCGGCGCAAATTCCAGACGGTGGATGGCGCTTTCGCGGCCATCGACGCGGTGTACGGCATGGGGTACAGGTGGAACGCCTGAGGCCGCGTTGAAAAGCAGCTGGAACGCCTGATGCGCGTACCGCTGCGCGCCAAGGTCGTCTTGGTCGCGCTCGTGCTGTCGGTCATCCCGCTCGTCGGCTATGTGCACGTCAAGCAGATCGAGCGGCTGCTGCGCGACAGCCAGGAGCAGGCGCTGCGCGCCACCGCGCGCGCCATCGCCATGGCGCTGCACGACCGGCCGCAGCTCCTCGAGCTCCGGCCGGGCGAGCCCGCCTCCGACGAGATGCAGCTCATCCTCAAGAGCCTGGCGCGCGCCGAGACGCGCGTCTGGATCGTCGCTCGCGACCAGCGCCTGCTCGCGCTGGTCGGCGACCTGAAGAAGAGCGTGCCGCAGGAGGAATCGGACTGGGCGGTGCGCCTCGTGCACCCGGTAGCGAAGCTCTTCCTCGACCGCCCGAGCGAAGACTTCGACGACTCGCTGCCCGAGTCGGAGATCACGAATGGCGTCGCGGCGAGCGCGCTCGAGGGAGTGCCGGCGCGGCGCGTGCGCCAGTCGGCCGACGGCCGCGCGCAGATCCTCTCGGCCGCGAGCCCGATCTGGTCGGGCGAGCAGGTGATCGCCGCGGCGGTCGCCGAAGAGACCACCAACGCCGCGCGCTCCGTGTACAACCGGGCGCTCGAGCAGGTCGTCGCGGTCACGCTGATCGCGTTCCTCGCCAGCGCGCTCGCGCTCCTCGCCTTCGCCTCGCGGCTCTCCACACGGCTCTCGCGCCTGCGCGACGAAGCCGAGGCGGCGATCGACTCGCAGGGCCGCGTGCGCAAGCTGCTGCACGGCTCCGCCGCCGGCGACGAGATCGGCGATCTCTCGCGGAGCTTCTCCACCGTGCTCGAGCGGCTCGCGCAGTACAACACCTACCTCGAGAACATGGCCGGGCGCCTGTCGCACGAGTTGCGCACGCCGATCGCGGTGGTGCGCTCCTCGCTCGAGAACCTGAAGCTCGCGCGGCCCGACGAGGCCGCGGTCTACCTGGCGCGCGCGAACGACGGCCTCAAGCGCCTCGACACCATCCTCACGCGCATGAGCGAGGCGACGCGCCTCGAGCAACTCGTGCGCAAGGAGGAGCGCGAGCGCTTCGACGCGCGGGAGGTCGTGCGCGGCTGCGCCTACGCGTATCCGCACCGGAAGTTCGAAATCGACGTGCCCGAGCGGCCCGTCTGGCTGCGCGGCGCGCCGGACCTCTACGCGCAGATGCTCGACAAGCTGGTTTCGAACGCCGCCGATTTTTCGACCGGGGATGAGCCGATCCGCATCCGGCTCGACTCGCGCGCGGGCGAAGCGACGCTCACCGTTTCAAACAGGGGGCCGCGCCTGCCCGAAGCGATGGCCGGCAAGCTCTTCGAGTCGATGGTCTCGGTGCGCAACACGAACAGCGGCACCGAGCCGCACCTCGGCCTCGGCCTCTACATCGTGCGCCTCATCGCCGAGTTCCACGGCGGCACCGCCGAGGCGCTCGACCGCGAGGACGGCTCGGGCGTGGTGTTCAAGGTGCGCACGCCGCTGGATCAGGCGTAGCTGACATCCTGCTTACCGGAATGAAGCGATAGGATCAGCGTTTGCTTCGCTGAGCACCTCATGTTTTTCGCAGGAATCGGCACGGCCGTCCCGTCCAGGCGATACACCCAGAGCGAATGCTGGGAAGCACTGCAGCGCTCGCCGCAGTTCGCCGTCCTGAAACCGCGCTCGAAGGCCACGCTGCAGCATGTCCTCCTGAACGAGAGCAACGGCATCCGGACGCGGCATCTCGCGCTGGAGGCGCTCGAAGAAGCGTTCGAGACCGACGCCGACACGCTGCACGCGCGGTTCGCGCGCCACGCGCCCGAGCTCGCCGCGGCGGCGGCGCGCTCGGCACTGCGCGATGCGGACTTGCAACCGCGCGACGTCGACGCGGTGCTCGTCAGCACCTGCACCGGCTACCTGTGTCCCGGGCTCACGGGCTATGTGGGCGAGCGCCTCGGGCTGCGCGCCGATGTCCTCGGTCTCGATCTCGTCGGCCAGGGATGCGCCGCGGCGCTGCCCAACCTGCGCGCCGCAGAGAGCCTGATCGCGGCGCGACGCTGCGGCCATGTGCTCTCCGTCTGCGTCGAAGTGTGCAGCGCCGCCCTATATATAGATGACGACAGCGGCGTGCTGGTCAGCGCCTGCCTTTTCGGCGACGGCGCGGGCGCCGCGGTCCTCTGCGCCGAGCCGCACCCCGGAAGGCGGCACCTGCAATGGAAACGCGCCTGGTCTCTCACCGAGCCCGCCTACCGCGATGCGCTGCGCTTCGAAGCGCGCGGCGGCGTGCTGCGCAACATCCTGACGCCGGAAGTCCCCGCAGTGGCGGGCCGGCAGGCCGCGCTCCTCTTGCGCGACGCCCTGAAGGACGCGGGCCTCGCGCAGCAGGATATCCGGGCGTGGATCTGGCACGCCGGCGGCCAGAAAGTGCTCGAGCAGCTCCGCACGGCGGCGCACCTCGCCGCGGCCGACACTGAGCGCAGCGCCCGCGTCTTGAGCGAATTCGGCAACCTGAGCAGCCCATTCGTTTATTTCGTGCTCGAGCTCGCGCGGCGCGAGCGCGCGCCCGACGGCTACTGGTGGCTCTGCTCCTTCGGCGCCGGATTCAGCTGCCACGGCGCGCTGCTCGCGGTCTCTTCCTAGCCCGGCATGTTTCGCAGCGTCGAGCCGGAATGGCTGGATACCCTGGAGGCAGCCGATCCGCGCGCGCAGCGCGCCCGGCGCGACCTGAAGTTGGTGAACTTCATCATGGGGAACGCGAGCGCCGTCGCGCGCGCGCTCGCACCTGCGCTGCGCGACGGTGCAAGGATCGCCGACCTCGGCGCGGGCGACGGCACTTTCATGCTTCGCGTAGCGCGGAAAATGCAACCCCGCCGCGTGGCTTTGGTGCTCGTGGACCGCGCGGGCGCGATCAGCGCCGAGACCATCGCGCAGTTTCGCGAGCTGCAGTGGAACGCGACGCCGCTCGCCGCCGATGCGATCGACTGGCTGGAGCGCGAGCGCGCCGCCTTCGCCGCGATCACCGCCAACCTGTTCCTGCATCACTTCGCGCCGTCCGCGCTAGAGCGCCTGCTGGAGCTCGTCGGCGCGCGCACGCGTCTCTTCATCGCCTGCGAGCCGCGGCGATCGCAGGCTGCGCTCCTCGCGAGCCGCGCGCTCGGTCTCCTGGGATGCGGACGCGAGACGCGTCATGACGCGGTAGTCAGCGTCAGAGCGGGTTTCCAGGGCCGCGAATTGTCGGCGGCCTGGCCCATCGTCACGGGCTGGGAGCTCGAGGAACGCGCGAGCGGTCCTTTCAGCCACCTTTTCACGGCGCGCCATCGTGTTTGACGCGCTCGTCATCGGCGGCGGACCGGCCGGCGCCACCGCGGCCGCGCTGCTCGCGCAGGCGGGATGGACGGTTGCGGTCGCCGAAAAATCGCGCTTTCCACGCGACAAGGTGTGCGGCGGATTTCTGGCGCCCACGTGCGCGCCGCTGCTCGAGAAGCTCGGCTTGAGCGAGTCATTCGCCCGCATGGCGGGGCCCGAGATTCGCCGGGTCGGACTGTTTGCCGGCGAGGCACGCCTGAGCGCGGACATGCCCCGCGCGCCGGCGCCCGGCCCGGGCTACGGCCGCGCGGTGCGGCGCGACGAGTTCGATGCGATGCTTCTCGAGCGCGCAAGAGATTGCGGTGCGACGGTCTATCAACCCCGGTCGATCGTCCGGATCGAAAAAGAGCGCGGTGGTTTTCTGTGCTTCGCACGGGAGGAGCGGCTGCGAGCGCGCGTCGTCATCGCGGCGCATGGCTCCTGGATGCCGGGGCCGCTCGCGACCCAGCCGCGGCGCGCCGCGGCGCGAGGCTCGGATCTGCTCGGCTTCAAGGCGCATTTTCGCGATGCCGCGCTGCCTTCGGACCTGATGCCGCTCGTCGCCTTTCCGGGAGGTTACGGCGGCATCGTCAACACCGATGACGGCTGCACGCTTTCCCTTTGCGTCCGGCGCGACATGCTCAAAGCGTGCCGCAGCCGATATCCGCGCATGGAGGCGGGCGACGCGGTGCTCGCTCACATCGCGAATGCGTGCAGCGCCTTGCGCGATGCGCTCGGCGGCGCGAGGCGCGAAGGACCGTGGCTCGCGACGGGGCCGGTTCGTCCTGGGGTGCGACAGTTCTTTATCGACGGCGTCTTCGTGACCGGCAACGCCGCCGGCGAAGCGCACCCGGCCATCGCCGAAGGCATCGGCATGGCCATGCAATCCGCGGCCATGCTCTGCCGCGCGCTCATCGCCCGACCACGCTCGGACCGCGAAGCAGCCAGCGACTATGAGCAGCGCTGGCGCGCGCGGTTTGGCTTGCGCGTCACGGCGTCTGCGCTCATCGCCCAGACTGCCATGCGTCCCTGGGCCATCGAACTGAGCGAGCGCCTCATGCGCCGCGTCCCGTTGCTGCTGACCTATTTCGCGGAATTGAGCGGCAAGGCCGCCTAGCCGCAAGCATAATATTCCCCGGGAGATCACCAGTGAATCACGTGCGGGCAAGCGAGCGCGCGGCGAGCGCGCCGAAGCGCATCCGCGATCTGCCGGGGCCGCGCGGGCTGCCGATCCTCGGCAACGCGCTGCAGGTCGATGCCACGCGCCTGCACCAGATCGCCGAGCGCTGGAGCCGCACTTACGGCGAGAAATTCAGGCTGCGGCTCCCGGGGCGCGAGTTCATGGTGCTGTCGGACCCCGAGCTCATCGCCGGCGTGCTGCGCGACCGGCCCGACGGCTTCCAGCGCACGCAGCGCCTGAACACGATCGCGCGCGAGATGGGCTTCGGCGGCGTGTTCTCCGCGAACGGCGAGCAGTGGCGCCGGCAGCGGCCGATGGTGATGGCGGCGTTCGACCCGGCGCACATCAAGGCCTTCTTCCCCGCGCTCGTGCGGGTCACCGAGCGCTTCGCCCGCCGCTGGCAGCGCGCCGCCGCCGCGTCGGCGGCGATCGACCTGCAGGCCGACCTCATGCGCTACACGGTGGACGTCACCACCGGCCTCGCCTTCGGCGCGGACATGAACACCCTCGAGTCGGAGGAGGAAGTGATCCAGAAGCACCTCGAGCACGTGCTCCCGGCGTTCTTCAAGCGCCTGCTCGCGCCGTTCCCTTACTGGCGCTGGTTCAAGCTCGCCTCCGAGCGTGCGCTCGGCGAGCACCTCGCGGCGCTCTCGCGCGCGGTGCAGGACTTCATCGCGCAGGCGCGCAGCCGCATGGCGAGCAATCCGGAGCTGCGCACGAAGCCGACGAATCTCATCGAGGCGATGATCGCGGCGCGCGACACCGAGTCGAGCGGCCTCGACGACCAGGACGTCGCCGGCAACGTGCTCACGATGCTGCTCGCCGGCGAGGACACCACCGCCAACACGCTCGCATGGGCGATCTGGTTCCTCTCGCGCAACCCGGAGGCGTTGCGCCGCGCACGCCAGGAAGTGCACGCCGCCCTCGGGAGCGACACGCTGCCGAGGCGCTACGAGCAGCTCACCGCCCTCGACTACGTCGAAGGCTGCGTCCACGAGACGATGCGGCTCAAGCCCGTCGCGCCGCTCATCATCAACCAGGCGGTGCGCGACATCGTGGTCGCGGGCGTCGAAGTGCGCAAAGGCGAGTTCGTCATGTGCCTGATGCGGCCGGGCGCCACCGACGAGCGCCACTTCCACTCGGCGCAGGCCTACGATCCCGCGCGCTGGCTCGCCGAGGCCGGTCCGAAGGCGGCGAGCTCGGCAAAGCGCGTGTCGATGCCCTTCGGCGCCGGCCCGCGCCTCTGCCCCGGCCGCTACCTCGCGATGCTGGAGATGAAGATGGTGCTCGCCATGCTGCTCGCCGGCTTCGAGATCGACTCGGTCGCGACGCCCGGCGGCGGCGAGCCGCGCGAGGCGCTCGCGCTCACCATGGCGCCGGTCGGGCTGCGCATGAAGCTCCGCGGCAGGGCCTAGGGCTTCGGGCGACCGGCGACCTCGATCACCACCCGGCGGTCGGGCCGCAGGCAGGCGACGAGCTTCGCGTTGTGCCTGGTCTCGGCACCCATCGCCTCGCAGCGCCCCGCCGTGACCGGTTCGCGCGCGCCCTTCGCTTCGAAGCTGAGCAGCTTTTCGGGTACGCCCTTCTCGACGAGATAAACGCGGATCGCCTCCGCGCGGCGCGCGGAGAGCCGCTCGTTGTACTCGGCGCCGCCGATGCGGTCGGCGTGCGCCGTCGCGGTCACCTTCTCCGGGTCGATCGCAAGAAGCTTTTGCGCCAGGTCGTCGAGGAGCTTCCGTCCGTCGGCGTCGAGCTCGGCACGCTGGAAGTCGAAAAGCACGTCCGTCGCGTAGCTTGTGCGCTGCGGATCGCATTCCTGCGACGCGCGCTCCTCGGTCCAGGAGCTCGTGCGCCAGCAATCGCCGTAGGCGCCGCGCACGGGCTCCTGCGCGCCGGCGGTGAGGTACCCGTCGCGATTGTCGCTAATTTGCGCGTGCGCGTAGCCTGCGGCGATGGCGGCGGCGATCAACGAGGATTTCAAGACGTTTGCGAGCATGGGCGTTCTCCCTTTGTAGGTGGTGTCGTGGTCGACGGGAGAATGCTCGCCGCGCGCAATGGCGCTTTCCGGGCGCAACGCGGGCGATCTCGTGAAAGACTAGGTTACGACACAGGCACGCATAGTGCATGAGCTCCTTGCGCGGGATGTCGCCGCCAGGAGACCGTCATGCTGCTCACCGTTGCCATCTTTTTCCTGATCGTCGCGATCATCGCCGGCGTGTTCGCCCTCACTATCAAAGGCCCGCTGGTGCCGATCCTGTTCGTCGTGGCGCTCGTCATGTTCGTCTGGTCGGGAATCATGCACTTGCGCGAGCGCCGGCGCGGCCAACGGCGCTGAGGCGGGCCTGGAGATAGCGGCGCACGACCGGATCGGCCTCGAGCCCGATGGCACGCATATAAGCCTCCGCCGCGGCACTGGCGTCGCCTAAGCGCGCGAGCAGCTCGGCACGCGCCGCCCAGAACGGCTGGTACTGCGCGAGTCGCGCATCGTCCTGCAGCGCATCCAGTACCTTCAATCCCGCCGCGGGTCCGTCCACTTCGGCGAGCGCGACCGCCCGGTTGATTGCCACCACCACTGAGCCGGTAAGCGCGAATAGCGCGTCGTAGAGCGCGACAATCGCCGCCCAGTCAGCGCGTCCACTCAAACGCCGCACGGCGTGCGCCGACTGCACGGCGGCCTCGAGCTGGAAGCGTCCCGGCGACTTCATGCGGCTCGCGGCGAGGAGCAGCGCTTCGGCTTCGTCGATCAACGCGCCGTCCCAGCGCGCCGGGTCCTGCGCGCCGAGCGGCACGAACTCGCCTTCCGCATCGCGCCGCGCCGCGCGCCGTGCTTCGGCGTGCAGCATCAGCGCGAGCAGTCCCAGCACCTCGGGCTCCTGCGGCAGCAGCGACGCGACAAGGCGCCCGAGCCAGATCGCTTCTTCCGCGAGCCCGCGGGTTTGCGCCTGCGTGCCGGCGGGATCGGACCAGCCTTCGGCGAAGATGGCGTAGATCGCTTCCAGCACAGCGTCCAGGCGCTCGGCGAGCGCGTCGCGCCCCGGCACGCTGAACGGGATGCCCGCCTGGCGGATGCGGCTCTTCGCGCGCACCAGGCGCTGGCCCATCGCCGCCGGCGCGACGAGGAACGCCGAGGCGATCGTCGCGGCGTCGAAGCCGAGCACCACCTGCAGGATGAGCGGCGCGCGCACGCCCTCATCGATCGCGGGATGCGCGCAGGCGAACATCAGCCTCAGGCGCTCGTCGGGAATTTCTTCCCCCACTTCGGGCGTGTCGGCGAGCAGCGCGAGCGTTTCGCCGCCCTGCTCGGCGGTGACGCGCCGGCGCACCGCATCGACCTGCTTCCTGCGCGCCACCGTGAGCAACCACGCTTCCGGCGCGCGCGGTACGCCGCTCGCCGGCCAGTCGGCGAGCGCGGCCGCGAACGCTTCGGCGAGCGCATCCT
>DASXRW010000512.1:0-3223 GCA_036506355.1 Burkholderiales bacterium | reverse complement strand
GGCTCGGCTCGACCGTCATACCTACGAACGCGGCCATCCTCACCGAGCTGCTGGCCGAATGCCGCAAGCGCGGCCGGCCGCCGCGCGCGCTGCGCCTCGGGGTCACCGGCGGCGGGCCGACGCCGCCCACGCTGAAGAAGGCGTGGCGTGACGAGCTGAAGATCACGCTCTCGGAAAGCTACGGGCAGAGCGAGCTTGGCGGTTTCGTCGGCCTCGGGCCGCTCGCGCCGCCAAGCGATGAAAAACTGCTCGCGTGCGGCCCATCCCTACCGGACCGCGAGGTACGCATCATTGATCCCGCGACCGGCCGCGAAGCACCGATCGGCCAGTCCGGCGACATCGCCATCACCGGCGGCCACATGCTCGGCTACTGGGGGCGGCCGGAGAAGACCGCGGCGATCGTGCGCGACGGCTGGCTCTTCACCCGTGACGTCGGCCGCATGGACGCCGACGGCTACGTCTACGTGCGCGGCCGCTCGGACGAGCGCCTGATCGTCGCGGGCGAGGCATGGTATCCGCGCGATGTGGAAGAGGCGCTGCTCGAACATGCGGAAATCAGCGCCGCAGCGCTCATCGGACTGCCGGACGAAAAGCTGGGACAAAAGCCCGTGCTGTTCTTGATCCTCAAAGAGAACTCGACGCCCACCGATGCCGAGCTTGCCTCGTTTGCGGAAAAGCGCGTCCGGCGAAGGCTCGATGTGCTCGAGATCCGCCGCGTTCAATCGCTGCCGATGACGCCGACCGGCAAGATCAGCAAGGCCGAATTGAAGAAACAACTGCTTTAGCTAGCCCACGAGGCCGACGATCTCTGCACCGTAGGCTGCGAGCTTTTTTGCGCCCACGCCTGAGATGCCCCGCAGCGCGTCGAGTGACGACGGGCGCGCGCGGGCGATCTCCCTCAGCGTGGCGTCGTGGAAAATGACATAGGCCGGCACGCCATGCCGGCGCGCGGCTGCCAGCCGCCATGCGCGCAGCCGCTCGAGCAGCTTTTTTGCTTCTAGCGAAAGATCTGCTCCGATTGCCGCAGCTGCCACCCGCCGCGCGCTTCGTCTGCCGTCGCGCGATGCGCGCAGCGCAACGCTGCGCTCGCCTTTCAGCACGGCTCGGCTCTCGCCGGTGAGCTTGAGCGCCCCGTACGAATCGTGGTCCACCTCCAGCAGGCTGAGCGCGATGCATTGACGCACGATGGCACGCCATTCGCGGTCGCTGCGCTCGCGGCCGATGCCGAACGTGCTCAGCCGATCGTGACTGCGCTGCGCGACCTTGGCCGTGGCTTCGCCGCGCAGCACGTCGATGACGTGCATGGCGCCGAAGCGCTGGCCCGTGCGGTACACGCAGGAGAGCAGCTGCTGCGCCGGCAGCGTGCCGTCGAAGGTGGCCGGCGGATCGAGGCAGGTGTCACAGTTACCGCAAGGCGCGCCAGTCTCGCCGAAATAGGCGAGGAGTCGCACGCGGCGGCACTCGGCGGTCTCGCAAAGGCCGAGCATCGCATCAAGCTTGGCCGCTTGGATGCGCTTTTGCGCCTCGCCCGCTTCCGACTCCTCGATCATGCGGCGAAGCTGCACTACGTCCTGCAGGCCGTAGGCCATCCACGCGTCCGCGGGTAGCCCGTCGCGGCCGGCGCGGCCGGTTTCCTGGTAATAGCCCTCGATGCTCTTCGGCAAGTCGAGGTGCGCGACGAAGCGCACGTCGGGCTTGTCGATGCCCATGCCGAAGGCGATGGTGGCGACGATCACGATGCCGTCCTCGCGCTGGAAGCGCTCCTGGTGGCGCCGGCGCACGTCGGCGTCCATGCCCGCGTGGTACGCCAGCGCGACAATTCCCTGAGATTCGAGAAAGTCTGCGGTCTGCTCCGCTTTCCTGCGCGATAGGCAATAGACGATGCCCGCTTCGCCCGCATGCTCGGCGCGGACGAAATCGAGCAGCTGCTTACCACCGTCGTCTTTCTCCACGATGCGGTAGCGGATGTTGGGCCGGTCGAAGCTCGAAACAAAGACGCGCGCCCCGACGAGCTTGAGCCGCTGGAGGATTTCCGCGCGGGTGTGCGCGTCGGCGGTCGCGGTGAGGGCGATGCGCGGCACCCCGGGAAAGCGCTCCTGCAGCACCGAGAGTTGCAGATATTCCGGACGAAAGTCGTGGCCCCATTGGGACACGCAATGCGCCTCGTCGATCGCGAGGAGCGCGAGCCGGCTCGCCGCGAGCACATCGAGGCAGCGCGGCGTCAGCAGACGCTCGGGCGCTACATAGAGCAGGTCCAGCTCGCCGCGGCGCACGCGGCGCTCGACCTCCGCTGCCTGCGCCCCGCTCAGCGTCGAGTTCAGAAACGCCGCCCTCACGCCGAGTTCGGCGAGCGCGGCGACCTGGTCCTGCATGAGCGCGATGAGCGGCGAGACGACTACCCCCACGCCATCACGCAGCAGCGCCGGAATCTGATAGCACACCGACTTGCCGCTTCCGGTCGGCATCAGCACCAGCGCATCGCCGCCGTCGGCCACGTGCTCGATCACCGCCGCCTGATGCCCGCGGAACGCGGGGTGGCCGAACACCTCGGTGAGAACCGCCAACGCTTTGTTATTCAATGCCGGACCTATGATGTTCGAATGAATAGTATCCGCCGCCGCGCTGCCGCTCCAACCCGGATATTCCGCTCGGGCAAAGCGCCGGCCGACACGTGGCAGCTGACGGCCTCGACGCCCGAAGCAAGGATGAGCGCGGTGTGGGAGCTGACCCTGCAATGCCTTGCCTGGCAACAAGGGCTGCCGGCTGAGCCCCGACTTCAAAGATCTGTGGTCCGAATTCAACGCCCGCGGCGTTGAATTCCGTACTCAGCTCGGTCTCAGCAGTCTGATGTGCGCTTTCAACCGCACGGTAGAGCCACCATGCCGCTTTATTGCCTGGGCGCAGAGCGGACTTCTTCCTCCCCATGCTCGCGCAGCAGCGCGAGCAGGCGCCTGCGCATCAGGATGCCGATCTTGTCCGACGCCATGTTGCGCTCGCGCGAGGTCTCGGTGAGCGGTACGTCGGGGTCGGTCGACTCCAGAATGTAGCGATCCTCTTCGGTGATGCGGCGGTCGAAGGCGATGGCGTCGGCCGCGGGCACGTCCTCCTCGCGGTCCGAGCGCAGGCAGAACTGCACGATCTGCGAGTGCTCGTCGTCGATCGGCGTGGCGGCGGTGACGATGATGTGGACGAGTCCCGTGGGATAGGTCATGTGCGCGCGGCG
>DASXRW010000511.1:0-6111 GCA_036506355.1 Burkholderiales bacterium | reverse complement strand
CTGGTTGATCGCCACGGTGTTCGAGAAGCTGAGCTGCACTTCGCCCGCAATCAGCGCGGTCAGTGCGGGCGCGCTGCCCTTGTAGGGAATATGCACGATGTTCGTGCCGCTTCGCAGCTTGAAAAGCTCGGCGGCCATGTGCTGCGTCGTGCCGGCGCCGGCCGAGGAGTAGTTGAGGCTGCCCGGGCGCTCGCGCGCCATGGCGACGAGATCCTGCAGCGTGCGCGCGGGAAGCGCGGCGGAGACGACCAGCAGATTGACGCTCTCGGAGAAGACAGAGACCGGAGCGAAATCGCGCAGCGCATACGGTGGGTTGCGATAGAGCGCGAGATTGACGGCGAACGCCGCGCTGTTGAAAAGCAGGGTGTAGCCGTCGGGCGCCGACTTGGCGACGTACTCGTTCGCGATGTTGGTGCCGGCGCCGGGCTTGTTCTCGACGACGACCTGTTGGCCAAGGAAGTCGCTTAGCTTGGCGGCCAAGAGGCGCGCATTGATGTCGACGCCGCCGCCGGGCGTGAAGCCGATGACGAAGCGCACCGGGCGGCTGGGGAATGACTGTCCCGCGGCGCCGCCGGCGACGACCAATGCGAGCACGAACCAGAGGATGCGCGTCATGAGTTGTTCCGCGCGGCGACGCAGAGATCGATGCGTTCGAGCGACTGGCGGTAATGACGCGGGCCGCCGAGGACCTGCGGCGCCCGGTCCTTGAAGAAGCCGGCGAAGAGCTCGCGCTCCTCGCGCGTGCAAACCTCGCCGAGCGGTTCCATCAGCCGCGCCATCGAATGCTCGGGCAGCTTGGCGGCGAGCGCGTCGTAGTTGGCGCGCAGGAAGTCGAAGGCCGGCCGGCGGTTGACCTCGTCCTCGAGCGCGTCCTCGACGAGGTCGCGGGCGTCGCGGCCGCTGAGGTCTTTCTGCAGGGTAAGGCCGAGCGTTCGCTCGCGCAGCGCGGCGTCGCGCGCCTTGGCGAGCGCGGAGAGGAGGTAGTAGCGCTCGCGCAGGTCGAGCGTGCTGGTGGCGAGACGCTGCAGCTCTTCGTAGAGCCCGGGCTCAGCAAAGCGCGCCGCGGTGTCGAGCACGGCGCGCGTCATGGTGGCCGGCACCGCCTCGCGGTTCGCGATCCACGCCAGCGCGAGCTCGCGCGCCTGCGCGCGCAGGACCGGATCGCCGGTCTCGGCGGCGAAGGGAAGCAGCGTCGCGCGCAGGTCGCGCAGGTCGTCGCTGTCGCCGGCGCGCTCCTGCCAGCCGAGCTCGCGCGCGAGCGGCAGCAGGCGCTGCGCGACGATGGTACTTTTCACAACCGTCTCGACCGGGCTGAGCCAGGCGTCGCGCTGCCGATGTATGAGGTCCACCGCGAAGCGCTTCGCGACCGGCGACGGGTGCGTGAGCGCGGCATCGGCCCACGCGAGCGCTTCGCCGATCGGCATCAATCCGGACTCGGACAGGATGCCGGCATCGACCGTGGTGGCGACCATCTCGTCCGCCGCCAGCTCTGCCGAATGCCTCCTCAGTTGCTGCGCGAGCGGCGGCGCATAGCGCGGCACGTAATAGCTCTTGCCGTCGACGTTGGCGACGACCCAGGCGGGGCATGACGCCCCCGCAAGGGGAACACGCTGCGCGCCGCCGCCGACGTCGCTGCACCGTGTGCGCGAGCTGTCGCGGAAACAGGCGGGCGTCGTCCACTGCAGCTCCGGAGCGCTCGAGCCCAGGGGACGCAGGCGCTGCTGGCGGACTTCCACCGTCGGTGACCGAGTGCAGTCGAGCGCGACATCGAGCAAAGGCACGCCCGGCTGCTCGATGAAACCGCGGAACACGGCGAGCGCTTCCGGTCCGCGTCCCGCCGCCTCGCCGAGCGCGCGGATGAAATCCTCGGCGGTCGCGGTGCCGTAGGCATGGCGCTTGAGAAATAGGCGCACGCCCTCGCGGAAGCGCTCGGGCGTGTACCAGGTCTCGAAGGTCGACAGCACCGCCGCGCCCTTGTTGTAGGTGATGCTGTCGAAGGCGCCCCAGATGTCGCCCTTCTCGACGACCGGATTGCGCACGCGCCGCGCGCTCGCCAGGCGGTCGATGTCGAGCGCGTGCTTGCGCGCGCGGCCCGCGGACCAGCCGGCATCCCATTCGGGCCGCAGGCGAATCAGCGTCTTCTGTCCCATCCAGCTCGCGAAGGCCTCGTTCAGCCAGATGTCGTCCCACCAGGCGAGCGTCACGAGGTTGCCGAACCACATGTGCGCGAGCTCGTGCGCGGCGATCGCCGCGTAGCGGCGCTTGAACGGCACCGTCTCGTCGCGCGCCGTGGCGAGGATGATTGAGGACGCGTAGGTGATCATGCCGACGTTCTCCATCGCGCCGAAGCCGGTGGTCTGCGGGATGCTCACCGCATCGAGCTTGTCGAACGGGTAGGGCATGTGGAAGTACTCTTCCAGCAGCTCGAGGAGCCGCGGCGTCACCTCTTTCGCGTATCGCGCCTCGTCGGCGCGGCCCTTTTGCGTGAGATAGCGCAGTCTGGTCTGCTTGGCGCCGGCGGTGCCGCCCTCCACCACTTCGAATGGGCCGATCGCCAGTGCAACCAGGTATGAGGGCAGCGGTTTGGTTTGCGCGAACTCGTGCCGCGTCCAGCCGGTTCGACCGGGCGCGGCGCCGCTCCTGGTTTCCGGCGTGTTGCTGATCACGACGTCAGCGGCCGGAGCGTCGATCGTGAGGCGCCACGGCGTCTTCCAGCCGGGCTCGTCGAAGCAGGGAAACGCACGCCGCGCGTTGATCGCCTCGAACTGCGACACCACGTACCAGTCGCCGCGGTCCTGCTGGCGGAAGAGGCCTCTGGTGGAGACCGGCTCGAGCGTGCCGTGGTAGCGGATGGTGGCGAGCGCGATGCCGGGGGTGAACTCCGCGCCGCGCGCCTCGAAGCCGACGAAATCCTCGCCGCCCGCAATCACCGTGACCGGCAGCTTGCGCCGGCCCTGCTGGAACTCGGCGGCCTCGACGGTGAGGTTGGTGGCGTTCAGCCACAGCACCGGCGAGGCGCGGTTGACGCGCAGCGCGATGCGCACCTCGCCGCTGAAGCGCGGCTCGCGGGGATCGATCGCAAGGCTCACCGTGTACTCGATGGGCGTTGCGGCGTCGCCCAATCGGAAGGCGGGCGGCGTTGGCGCGGCATGAGCGATGCTCGTTGCGGCGAGCGCCGCAGCAAACCCTATCCATGGGATGCGCATCGCAGGCAAGGATACTAAAATCGCGCCATCTCTTTGGGGAGGATCGCATGCGGGCACTCGTTGGTTTGGTCGCGGTGGCGGCGTTCGCCGCTCACGCGCAAACACCACCGAGCCCTTTCCCGGCGCGCAATGTCCAGGCGACGTTCTTCGGCACGGTGGTCGACGATCCGTACCGCGATCTCGAGGACATCAAGAATCCGGACGTGGTGGCATGGGCGAAGAGCCACGCCGATTTCGCGAGGCGCCAGCTCGAATCGCTGCCCGGCTACAAGGGGCTGCGCAGCCGCGTGGCGCAGCTCGACGAGTCGGCCACCGCGACCGTCGGCACGGTGCGGCTGGATGGCAAGGGCACGCTCTTCTTCACGCGGCGCGGGGCGCGCGACAACACGCTCAAGCTGTATATGCGAGAAGCGACGCGCGACGGCAAAGGCGCCGAGACGCTGCTCGTCGATCCCGACGACTGGCAGAGGGAGACCGGCAAGCCGCACGCGATCAACTATTTCGCCCCGTCGTTCGACGGCCAGCTGGTGGCCTTCGGCATCTCGGCGGTCGGCTCCGAGGAGGCATCGATCTACGTGATGGAAACGGCGACGCGCAAGCGCATCGGCGAGCCGATCGACCGCGCGCAATACCCGAACATCAGCTGGCGGCCGGATTCGCGCTCGTTCTTTTACCTGCGGCAGCAGGAGATGAAGCCCGGCATGCCGGCGACCGAGAAATACCAGAACGGCCGCTCATGGCTGCACCTCGTGGGCACGCCGGCGAGCACCGATGTCGTGATCGCGGGCCCGGACATTTCGCCGCGCATGCCGGTGCGGCCGGCCGACGAGGCCACGGTGTTCGCCATCCCCGGATCGCGCTTCGCGCTGGCCGTGGTGGAGAACGGGGTACAGCGCGAGCTCGCGCTCTACACGGCGCCGCTCGTCTCGGTGGGCAAGCCGGGCACGCCGTGGGTGCGCATCTGCGATTTCCCGGACAAGGTGACGCGGGCCGCGGTGCACGGTGATGACCTTTACCTGCTCACCTACCGCGACAGCACGCGCTTCTCGATCGTGCGCACGCGGCTCAACGCGCCGGATTTCGCCAATGCGACGACCGTCGTGCCCGCTTTCGAACGCGTGCTGGTAAGCATGCATGCGGCGAAGGATGGCCTCTATATCGAAGCGCGCGACGGCGCGGTGAAGCGACTGATGCGCCGCGCGTGGGGCGCGCAGGCCGCGCTCGACGTAAGACTGCCGCTGGAAGGCAACGCCGGGATCCTCGCGGCGCGGCAGGACGTCGACGGCGCGATCGTCGGTCTGTCGGCCTGGACCCGGGCGCGGGAGATCCATGCCGTCAACCGCGCCGGAAGAGTGACCAACACCGGGCTGCAGCCGCTCGGCGCGTTCGATGCGCCCACCGGCCTCGTGACCACGGAGGTCAAGGTCAGGAGTCACGACGGCGCGATGGTGCCGCTGTCGATCATCCACCGCGCCGATGTCAAGCTCGATGGCTCGAACCCGACGCTCCTGTATGGATACGGCTCCTATGGCATCACGGAAGAGCCGTATTACCAGGCGATGCGGCTCGCCTGGCTCGAGCGCGGCGGCGTCTACGCCGTGGCCAACGTGCGCGGCAGCAGCGTCTACGGCTACGACTGGTACAAGGCCGGCTACAAGACGACCAAGCCGAACACCTGGAAGGATTTCATCGCCTGCGCCGAGTACCTGATCGCGCAGAACTACACCAGCAGCAGGAAGCTTGGCATCCTCGGCGGCAGCGCCGGCGGCATCCTCGTCGGCCGCGCGATGACCGAGCGCCCCGACCTCTTCGCCGCCGTGATCCCGGTGGTGGGCGCGCTCGACATGCTGCGCGCCGAGGCGACCGCGAACGGCGTGCCCAACATCCCGGAGTTCGGCACGGTGACCAAGGAGGACGAGTTCCGGGCGCTGCTCGCGATGAGCAGCTACCACCACGTGAAGGACGCGACGGCCTATCCGGCGGTGATGCTGATCCACGGCGTGAACGACGTGCGCGTCGACTACTGGCACTCGAGCAAGATGGCGGCGCGGCTGCTCGCCGCGTCGACTTCCGGCAAGCCGATCCTGCTCAACCTCGACTATGAAGCGGGGCACGGCATCGGCAGCACCAAGCAGCAGCGCCAGCGCCAGATCGCCGACTACTACGCGTTCCTCTTCTGGCAGACGGGACAACCGGAGTTCCAGCGGCACTGACGCGGGGCAAGGTTGCCGCAAGGCTGCGCCTTACCCCGGACAGCGGTAGGGCGCGCGCCAATTTCGTCATAGGCAAGAAATGTCATAACCTCTAGATTCGCCGCGAATCTGGGGGGGGGTGGTGCCTGGCGGAAGCGAGTCAAGCGAGTTCGTTCGACAGCCTGCTCGACGAGAGCTGCGATCTCGTCTGCGAGCGGCTGCGCGCGGCCGTGGCCGGCATGCTCGACAAGGCCGATGAGGCGCTGACGGCGCTCGTCACCGCGACGCAGAACCGCGAGGCCCAGGAGGTCTATCAGGACACGCGCAAGCTGGTCGCCGCGGAGCGCCAGAAGCTCGAGACGGAATTCCACCAGGCCTACCTGACGGAGTTCCGCAAGCACACCAGCAAGGTGAAGGACGCAGAGAGCTTCGCCGACCTGGAAGCTTCGCTCACGCTGGTGGGCGAGGAGGATCTCGAGGAGACGCTCAAGTTTAGGGAGCTCGCCACCAAGCTGCGCAAGTACTGCGACGAGGAGCTGGCGGCGCTCGACCAGCGCGTCGGCGTGCTGCTCGGCGACGCCAATCTGCAGGCCGAGAACAACCCGTTCAGCCCCGAGACGATCTGCGACGCCTACCAGCAGGCCTGCCACGCGCTCGACACCAACATGAAGGTGCGCGGGGTGCTGCGCAAGCTGTTCGACGATCACGTGGTC
>DASXRW010000510.1:0-16221 GCA_036506355.1 Burkholderiales bacterium | reverse complement strand
GGCTCGACGCGCGCAGCCAGAATGCGGGGATTCCGATGTGGATCCCGCACAGCGCCATCGTGACGGGATTCGGGCTCATCGCCGTGCTGGCGGTGCTGCAGATCGTTCAATTGTTCAGAAAGGGAGACGCACCATGATTCGTCTGGCGGCATTCCTGCTCGCAACCGCAGTCGGCACCGCGAGCGCACAGCAATTCACGATGAAGCTCTCGACCTCGACCTCCGGCGATGCGCTGGTCGAATGGCTCAACACGTTCAAGAAAGGCGTGGAAGCGAGCTCCGGCGGGAAGATCAAGGCGCAGGTGTACCCGGCGAGCCAGCTCGGCTCGATCCCGCGCACCATCGAGGGCGTGGCGCTCGGCACGATCGAGATGTCCTTCAACGCCTCGGGCTTCTACGAGCCGCTCGAGCCGCGCTTCGCGGTGCTCGCGGCGCCCGGGCTGTTCGACAGCCAGAGCCATGGCTACCAGGTGGTGCACGACCCGGCGATCCAGCAGCGGCTCGCGACTTTCGGCGCGAGCAAAGGCGTGGAACCGCTCTCGATCGTCATACCGAGCCAGTACGTGATCGTGTCGCACAAGCCGATCCACACGCTCGCCGACTTCAAGGGCCAGAAGATCCGCGTGCCCGGCTCGCCGCTGCAGATCGAGCCGCTCAAGCGCTTCGGCGCCTCGCCGCTGTCGATGCCGTTCGGCGAAGTGCTGCCCGCGCTGCAGAACCGCACCATCGATGGCGTCTGGGCGGGCACCACGCTCTTCACCGCGCTCAAGTTCTACGACATCGCGAAGACCATGACCTATCTGCCGTCGCACTGGGCGGCGACCGTGCCGCTCGTCAACCGCAACTTCATCAAATCGCTCGGGCCGGACCTGGAGAAAATCGTGCGCGCCGAGGCGCGCAAGGCCGACGAGCACACGCTCGGCTGGGCGGCCGAGGACATCAAGCGCTCGGAGAAGATCTGGGCGCAGAACGGCGGCAAGGAAATTCATCTGCCGCCGGCCGAGCAGAAGCGCTTCCTCGACGAATCGATCGCCGCGGCGACGCCGATCCTCACCGCGACGCCGCAGGGCAAGGAAGACTACGAAGCGTTCGCGGCTGCGGCGAAGAAATACCGCAAGTAATTCCGGACAACGTCCGTAATTATCGGATGGAAGAATTTCTGCGCCGCATGCCGAAGGCGGAGCTGCACTGCCACCTGCTCGGCACCGTGCGCCCCGGGACCTTCATCGACCTCGCGCGCAAGGCGGGCGCGCCGATCCCGCGCGAGGACATCGAGGCGTTCTACCTCCGCGGCGAGAAGCCGGTCGGGGTGCTGAAAGCGCTGCGCACGCTGGACCAGATCATCCGCGAGCCCGATGACCTGCACCGGATGACGCGCGAGTATCTGGAAGACGCGGCGGCGCACAGTGTGCGCTACGCCGAGTTTTTCTGGAATCCGACGGGCACCGCACGCGTCTCGCGCATTGCGTACAAGGATGCCCAGGCGGCCATCGTGCGCGCCATCCACGATGCGAAGGGCATCATCGGCCGCCTGATTCCGGCGATCGATCGCGAGGCCACGCCCGCGGACGCGGTGGAGATGGTGCGGTGGGTTATCGAACAGCGCGCGCCGGAAGTGGTCGGCATCGGCATCGACTACAGCGAGGTGGATCGGCCGCCGGCGATGTTCGCGCAAGCCTACCGGCTGGCCGCGAAGGCGGGATTGAAGCGCACGGCGCACGCGGGCGAATTCGGCTGCCCGTGGACCAACGTGCGCAGCGCGATCGAGGTGCTGAAAGTCGATCGCATCGACCACGGCTACACGGTGCTCGACAATCCGGACTATGCGCGGCGCTGCGCCGAGTCGGGCATCGTGTTCACGGTGGTGCCGACCAACTCCTACTATCTGCGCACGCTGCCGCGCGAACGCTGGGCGCTCGACCATCCGATCCGGCACATGCCGGCGCGCGGCATCCGCGTGCATCCGAACACCGACGATCCGACCTTTCACAACGTGACGCCGACGCTCGCCTGGCAGATGATGATGCGCGACTTCGGCTTCGGCCTGGACGAGCTGCGCGCCTTCATGCTGAACGGCCTCGACGCCGCGTGGATCGACGAGGATACGAGGCGCAACTGGCGGCGCGAATGGAGCGCCGAGTTCGATGCTTTGCGGAGGACCGTGCAATGACCCGTCTATTGCTCACGCTTGCGCTGTGCGTGCCATTGCTGGCCGGCGCGCAGACCTGGCCCAGCGCGAAACCCATCACGCTGATCGTGCCGTTCACGCCGGGCGGCAACGTCGACTTTGCCGGGCGTGTGTTCGCCACGCGGCTGCAGGACAGGCTCAAGCAGAGCGTGATCGTCGAGAACGTCGCCGGCGCGGGCGGCATCGTCGGCGTGCAGCGCGCCATCCAGGCGGCGCCGGACGGCTACACGCTGCTCGTCGGCGTCGACAGCCCGATCTCGATCGCGCGCTTCGTCACGCCCTCGGCGGTGCGCTACGACAGCCTGCGCGACCTCGCGCCGATCGGCATGCTTAACGCCGCGCCGATGATCATCGTCGCTCGCCCCGGCCTGCCCGCCGAGAGCTTCGCCGAGCTGCTGAAGCTCGCGCGCGCGCAGCCGGGGAAGCTCTCCTACGCCACCTCCGGCGTCGGCACCGTGCTGCATCTCGCGATGGAGCGCGTGAAGACGCAGGCCGGCATCGACGTGCTGCACGTGCCGTACAAGGGCGGCGCGCCGATCATCACCGATCTCATCGGCAACCAGGTCGATCTCGCCATGCTGGTCACCGTCGCGACGCTGCCGCAGGTGAAGTCCGGCAAGATCAAGGGCCTTGGCGTCACCACGCGCGAGCGCGTCGCCTCGGCGCCGGAGATTCCCGCGCTCGCCGAGTCGCCCGAGCTCAAGGGCTTCGACATGGTGGCGTGGACCGGGCTCTTCGCGCCGGCAAAGACGCCGGCAGCGATCGTCGAGCGGCTCAACCGCGAGCTGAACGAGGCGCTCGCCTCCCCCGATGTGGGCGGCAAGTTCGAGGAGCAGGGCGCGGTGCTGCGCCGCTTCTCGCCGGCGGAGTTCGCGGCATTCCTGCGCAAGGAGCAATCCGACTACGCCGAGATCGTGCGCGCGGCGGGCATCAAGGAGCAGTAAAGCCCAATCCGGCGAGCGCGCTTTTCATGCGCTCGTAATGCGTGCCCGGCCAGTAGACCCGGTCGCAACCGGCGCAGTGCGTGAATGCGTCGTGCAGTTCGAGCACTCGCTGCGGCACGCGGGTCGCCACCAGCCCTCTTCCTATGGGCGCGAGCGCCAGGTTGCAATGCAGGCACAGCGTGAACGGCCGCGCGCGCTCGGCGAGCTGGTAGCGCGCGGCGACCTCGCGGAGCTGCGCCTCGGGTTTTAGCGCGCGCACATAGCAGCCGCGCTCGATCTCGCGGCATTTGAGGAGGTCGCGGTCGCGCGTCAGGACGATGCGGCCTTCGTCCTGCGCGATGCGGCGGATTTCGCGGTCGGCGAGCGCCTGGTCGTGCACCGTATCGAAACCGAGCATCCTCAGGAAACGCGCGAGCGCGCCGAGGTGCGCGTCGGCGAGGAAAAGGGGCGCCGAGCCTTGCACCTCGGCATAAGCGAAGACTTCGACCTCGTCGCCTTCCCTGACGGTTCGCTGCAGCGTGGCCGGGGCGCCGTTCACCAGGACTGTGCCGACTTCGGTATGAGGAGCGCCGAGCGCTTCGATGGCGTTTTTCAGATTCGCCGCGCGAGCGCATTCGTAGGCGAATCTGGCGCCGCGCAATTCCCGTTTGACGAAGGTCGCGAGCTCAGCGTGAAAGCGAAAGTAGGCGGTCGCCATGGCCATGCCGACAGGGTCTAACCCCGATTTTGAGGGAACGGCGCTTGCTCGCGAGTGCCGCATGGTCCACCAGCCAAGATGGGCAGAAATGTGCGCGCGCATTTTGCAGCAGTGCGAGCAGCTGCAGGGCGGAAGCGACAGGCTCGCTTCCTTTCTCGGCGTCAAGCGCTCGGAGCTCGAGGAATGGCTCGCGGCGCGCTCGGGACCGCCGCGCGCGGTGTTCGAGCGGGCGATGGAGCTGATCCTCGCCGAGCACGACCGCCGCTCGGCGCGCGAAGCCGCGGGGGTGCCGCGCCGGCGGCGCAGCGATCGCGCCACGGCATAACTCTGTAGTGCTTTTTACGAGGGGTCCTACCGGACACACGCGTCAGGCACGTCCTGTGCATGAAGGCGCACATGGACCAGCGCACCCGCTACGCACAGGCGCTCTCGCAAGCCGAGCAGACGCTCGGCGGCCGCGCGCAGCTGGCCGCGTTCTTTCACGTGCCGGCGGAAAAGATTGCCGCCTGGCTCTCGGGTGAGGAAATCGCGCCGCTGGAAGTGTTCCTCGGCTCGCTCGACGTGATCGCCGACGGTCCCTACGCGGGCGTCGGACGGCCGATCCGCGTCGCGGTCATCCCGGAACGCTGACCGGAAAATCGTACAAGCCTGAGTGCCGCGGCGCCTGGGTTCGTCCGCGACGCTGTCATCGCCCCGCTACAGGCGGTTCAGTATGATTCGGTGATGAGCGCCGCCGACGCCATCTCTCTTACCCGGTCGCTCGTCGCCTTCGACACGATCAACCCGCCAGGCCGCGAGCGCGATTGCGCACGGCATGCCGGCGCGCTGCTCGAGGAATGGGGCTTCCGGGTCGAGTATCACGAATACGAGCCGGGCCGCACCAGCGTCGTCGCGCGCGCCGGCGGATCTGATGCGAAGGCGCCGCTCTGCCTCACCGGGCACCTCGATACCGTCGCGCTCGGCGCGCGCACCTGGTTGAAGGATCCGTTCTCCGGCGAGACGCAAGGCGATCGGCTCTACGGCCGCGGCACCTCGGACATGAAGGCCGGCGTCGCCGCGATCCTGCTCGCGGCGCGCGCCTTTGCGCCCAGGTTGGGCGCAACCCCCGGCTTAGTGATCGTGCTCACGGCGGCTGAGGAAGGCGGCTGCATCGGCTCGCAGCATCTCGCGCGCACGCAGCTCCTTGGCAAGGCGGGCGCGCTGCTCGTCGGCGAGCCGACCTCGAACTACCCGTACGTCGGGCACAAAGGCTCGGTGAAGTTCCACGCGAGCTTCAAGGGCGTGTCGGCGCACGGCTCGATGCCGCAGCTCGGCTCTAACGCGATCTACAAGGCGGCGCGCGCCGTGTCCGAGCTCGAGGCGTTCGACTTCGCCGCCGCGCCGCATCCGGTGATGGGCGCGCCGACCATGAACGTCGGCACCATGACGGGCGGCAGCGGCGTGAACATGGTGCCCGACACCGCGACGATCGGCGTCGACATCCGCACCGTGCCGGGCATGGACCACGGCGCGCTCATCGGGCGGCTGCGCGGCGTGCTCGGCAAAGATGTCGAAATGGAGGTGTTCTCCAACCTGCCGCCGGTGTGGACGCCGCCGCAAGAGGAGTGGGTCGAGCGCGTCTTCGACATTTGCAAGGCGCATCTTGGCGCGCGGCCCGAGGCGCGCACCGCCGCCTACATGACCGACGCGGCGAACCTCCTCAAGGTTTACGCGGGCGCGCCGACGATCGTGCTCGGCCCCGGCGAGCCGCAGATGGCGCACCAGACCGACGAGTGGTGCAGCATGGAGCGCATTCGCCAGGCGGTGGCGATGTACGAGGCGATCATTAAGGATTGGTGCCGCTTGTGAGAGTTGATCACCGCATTGGCGCTCGTCAGCTCGCTCGCCAAGCAGGGCGTGGTGCCGCAGGCGCTCAGCCCCGCCGCGTTCGGCGAGCTGCTGCGCGCCGACTTCGCCAAGATGGCGCGCGTCGTCAAGATCTCCGGCGCGCGCATCGACTGACGCCGTGCTGATCGGCTGCCCGAACTGTGCCACGCTGAATCGCGTGCCCGCCGAGCGGCTGGCCGAGGGTCCCAGCTGCGGCAAATGCAAAGCCCCCTTGCTCGATGGCAAGCCCGTGCCCGTCGGTGAAGCGAGCTTCGACGCGGCGGTGGTGCGCACCGAGCTGCCGGTAGTGGTGGATTTCTGGGCCGACTGGTGCGGCCCCTGCCACGCCATGGCGCCGGGCTTCGAGCGCGCGGCCGCGGAGATGAAGACACGCGTGCGCTTCGCTAAAGTCGATACCGAAGCGGTGCCCGGCGTTGCGGGGCGGTTCGGCATCCGCTCGATCCCGACGTTAATCCTGTTTAAGCACGGAAAAGAAGCCGCGCGCGTATCCGGTGCGATGGACGCGCGCGGCATCCAGAACTGGCTAGACCAAAACCTTCAGGCCTGAAGCGCTCGCATCACGGCGCCGTGCGCGACCAGCGCTTCGGGCCGCCGCTGCAGCAGGTCGCCGTACTTGCGCTGAAACGCAGAGCCATCCGCATCCGGCTTGAGCAGACGCCGGATCTCGGCGACGTATTCCTTCGGCAGCACGGCGTCTTCGACCTCCTCGAGCCGCACGATCAGCGCGGTCAGCGCGCCGAGCCAGGCGAACGCCGGGTCGTCGATCAGCGCTTTCAGGAACTCGCCATCCGACATGCGGCCGCGGCCGCGCTCGTAGCTTTCGCGCTCGGCGTCGACCAGCGTCTTGTGCAGTTCGAGAAGCGGGCGGCGGAGCTCTTGAAGGGTAGGCATGGAACGTAGATGGGGCCGGGCGCCCCGTTTTCCTAGCCCGGCAGATACTTCTCCTCGAACTCGCGGTAGTGCGCCTTGAGCGCCTCGTCGCGGCCGCGCAGCAGCGGCTTGAGCTTCTCGACGAGCTCCTCGAGGTAGAGCACGCGTACGCGGTCCTTGAGCGCGCGCTCGGTGATCTCGGGCAGCACCTGCAGCGCCTTGCGCAGCGGGTCGTTGGCCTGCGGCAGGACGATGAAGAGCAGGTGCTGCGGCTTGTCGAGGTAGCAGAGGCTCCGGAGGAGCTGGTAGCGGCGGAAGAACGCTTCGGGCTCGAGCCATTTCGGCTCGACCAGCGCCGCGAGCCGCGGCGCGTAGACCTTGGCGAGCTTCTCGCGGTGGCGCTCGTCGAGCTCGGTGCTGCCGAACCCCAGCTCGCAGAGTCTTGTTTCCAGGTAAACCTTGCCACCGCGCTCGAGCTCGAGGAAGAAGTCGAAGTGCGTCGCCTCCTGCGGATCCTCGACGTACTCGAAGGCGAGCGTCTTCGGCACGGCGTCCTTGAGGCCGAGGACGCCTTGCACGAACGAGCGTGCCCACGCCCGGTCGACGACCAGCGGATAGAACAGGTTGAAGCACATCGCCTGCGACGAAGTAAGGTGCGCGAAATCGCGCTGCAGCGCGGGCGCGCGGTGCGTTTCATCCTGGGGGCCGCCGCGCGCCGCGCCGTCGAACTCGGCCCAGAAGCGTTCGCGGAAGGGCGCGAGGATGTTGAGCCGCAGGCTCTCCGGGGGCAGGACGTAGGGGCGCTTGGCGAGCACGCCGGTGCGCGCGCCTTTCCACAGGCCGCTTTCCAGCACGCGCAGCACGCGGAACTTGTACTTCGCAAGATGCGCGCGCAGCCGTTCCTCGTAGGTCATTTGGCCTCCGGAAGGTAAAGCTTGACGCTCGTGCCCGAGGCGTCGGAAGCGAGCTCGACGCGGCCGCCGGCCTGGCGCATGCAGCGATCGACGATGTGCAGGCCGAGCCCGGCGGGCCGGTCGCCCTCGGCCGACGAAAGCAGCGGCTCGAAAGCCCGTGCCAGCGTCTCGGGCGGCATGCCGCGGCCGGTGTCGGCGAGCTCGATCATCACCAGAGCGCCGGGCGTGTTCGCCGTGCGGATCGCGAGCCGGCCGCCGGTCGGCATGGCCTCGCGCGCGTTGGTGGCGAGCTCGAGCAGCGCCACCTGCAGCGCGTGCGGATCGGCGAACGCGCTCTTCAGGTCGGCCGCGAGCTTGAGATCCAGGCGGATCTTGTCGCCCACCGTGCGCGCGATCATCTGCTCGAGCTCGCCGAGCAGCCGGTTGAGGTCGAGGCGGCGCGGCTGGTGGGGCTGCAGGCGGCTGATCGCCACCATCCGGTCGGCGAGCTGCGCCGCGTTGCGCGTCGCCTGCAGGGCGGCCTGCACGATCTCCGGCACGAACTCGCCGCGCCGCCTGAGAAGCTCGAGGTTTCCCATGATGACCTGCAGGAAGTTGTTCAGGTCATGCGCCAGCGCCGCTTCGACCTGTTTCAGCTCTCGGCCCATAAGAATGGGGACGATCCTACCGGATCACGGGGCGGGAATCGGGCCCGGATTTTGCAAGCAGGATCCAAGCATGAGCGGACCCAAGATCGGCATCACCGGCTCCTACGGCGGGCTCAACCTCGGCGACGAGGCGATCCTGCAGTCGATGCTGGAGCAGCTGCGCCGTGAGCTGCCGGATGCGGAGTTCACCGTGTTTTCGCGCGATGCTGAGGACACCAAGCGCCGTCACAAGGTCGAGCGCGCAATCCCGGTGCGCAAGTTCTCGCGCGCCGAGGTGGCGCCCGAGCTCGAGCGCCTGGACTTGCTGCTGTTCGGCGGCGGCGGGATCCTGTACGACGCCGACGCGCGCGTCTACCTGCGCGAGCTGCAAGTGGCCAAGGAGCATGGCGTGCCGGTGATGCTGTTCGCGGTGGGCGCCGGGCCGCTCAGCGACCCGAACGTGCAGACCGCGGTGCGCGAGGCGCTCGACGGCGTGGCCGCGATCACCGTGCGCGAAAAGGCCGCGCAGCAGGTGCTCGAGGAAGCCGGCGTGCGCGGCGAGGTGGTGGTAACCGGCGATCCGGCGCTGCTGCTCAAGCCCGAGCCGCTGCCGCGCAACGTCCTCAAGATCGAAGGCCTCGAAGGCCGCAAGCGCCTGATCGGCATGTCGGTGCGCGAGCCCGGCGCCGCCGCGCCCGACCTCGATCCGAACATGTATCACGCGCTGCTCGCCAACGCCGCCGATTTCATGGTCGATCGCTTCGACGCCGACGTCGCCTTCGTGCCGATGGAGCGCTCGGTGCTCGACAGCCAGCACAGTCACGCGGTGATCGCCAGGATGCTGCGCGCGCAGCGCGCGCGTGTGCTGAACGGCGAGTTCACCTCCGGCCAGCTGCTCTCGCTCATGGGGCACTTCGACTTCGCCGTCGGCATGCGGCTGCATTTCCTGATCTTCGCGGCGCTGCGCGGCGTGCCGTTCGTCGCGCTGCCGTACGCCGGCAAGGTGGCCGGATTCCTCGAGGACCTGAAGCTGCCCTCGCCGCCGCTGCACCTCGTGAACCCGGGCAGGCTCTGCGCGCACCTCGATGAATCGTGGGATGCGCGCCGGTCGCTGAAAAGCTCGCTTGCCAAGTCGGTGCCCGCGCTGCAGGAGCGCTCGCGCCAGACGGTGAAGATCGCGCTCGAGCTGCTGAACAAAGGGAAACCGCTTGCCGTCGTTAAAGCGGCCTGAGGAACCGAAGCGGATCGACCTGCCGCCGCGGCGCGCGCTGCTCGCGGCGGATACCGATGTCCTCGTGGTCGGCGGCGGACCCGCGGGCCTCGGCGCGGCGCTCGGCGCGGCGCAGGCCGGGGCGCGCGTCGTGCTCGCCGAGCGCTACGGCTTCCTCGGCGGCAACGCCACGGCCGCGCTCGTCATGCCGCTCATGTCGTTCCACACCGCGCATCCGACCAAGGAGAAGAAGGGCGCCACCACGCTGCTGCCGACCGATCACGGTCCCGGCGAGGCGATCATTGCCGGCGTCCTTAAGACTTTGTTGGAAAAACTCGTCAAGGCGGGCGGGGCGATCGAGCCCTCGCTCGCCACGGGGTACGTGGTTCCGTTCGACCCCGAATGGTTCAAGCTCATTGCGCTGGAACTGCTCGACGAGGCGGGCGTGCATTTCGTATTCCACGCCTTTGCCAGCGGCGTGCTGGGCACGCAGCGCGTAGAAGGTGCTGTCTTTGAAACCAAGTCGGGGCCGCTCGCGATCCGCGCCCGCGTCACCATCGATTGCACCGGCGACGGCGACGTCGCGGTGCAGGCCGGGGCGCCTTCGGAGGTGGGTCGCGCCGACGGCCTGGTGCAGCCGATGACGCTGATGTTCCGGGTGGTCGAGTTTCAGCGCGAAAAGTTCGAAGCCTACGTTGCCAAGAACCCGAAGCAGTGGCGCGGCGTGCACGGTCTGTGGGATCTCGTGCGCGAGGCGACCCAGGCGGGGCAGCTCCGCCTGCCGCGCGAGGACATTCTCTTCTTCGCCACGCCGCACGAAGAAGAAGTCAGCGTCAACAGCACGCGGGTGACGCGCGTGCTGGGCACAGATGTTTGGGACCTGAGTTTTGCTGAATGGGCGAGCCGCAGGCAGATGCGCCAGATCGCGGAATTCCTGCGGCGCTACGTACCGGGCTTCGAGGAGTCGTACGTCGCGCAGAGCGGCGTGCAGGTGGGCGTGCGCGAGACGCGCCGCGTGCTCGGCGACTATCAGCTCACTGCAGACGACGTGCTCGCGGCGCGCAAGTTCGACGACGCGATCGCGCGCGGCGCGTATCCGATCGATATCCACAATCCGGCCGGCAGCGGCACGGTGCTCAAGCGCCTGCCGCCGGGCGAGGCCTACGACATCCCGCTGCGCTCGCTGATGCCGCGCTCGACCGAAGGCCTGATCGTCGCGGGCCGCTGCATTTCCGGCACGCACGAAGCGCACTCGTCGTATCGGGTGATGCCGATCGTGATGGCCACCGGCCAGGCCGCCGGCGCGTGCGCGGCGCTCGCCGCGCGCCACGGCGTCATGCCGCGCGAAGTCGCGGCGGGCGAGGTGCAGCGCGAGCTCGCGCGCCAGGGCGCGAGCCTGCGGCCGGATTTGCTGCGCGCAAAAGAAGCCGCCGCCGCGGCGAAGTAAGGCTTTGTCAGTTGTAGTTGAAACCGCGATATTTCCGTCGCGGTGCCTTGGCTACCATGCGCCTCGCGCGAATGGAGAACCAGCCCCCCGGGGAGCAGGAGCTGCGCGTCATCACGGACACCATGCCGGTGGCCGCGGTGCGCTGCGACCGGGAAGGTCGTTTCCTCTGGGTCAATCCGACCTACGCGAAGTGGGCGGGACGCCCGGCGCGCGACATCATCGGCCTGCGGATCATCGACATCATGGGCTCGCGCGCGATGCGCGAGATCCAGCCCTTCGTCGAGCGCATCGTCGCCGGCGAGCAGGTCGCGTACGAGCGTGTGGTCGAGCTGCCGGGCCTCGGACGCCGCTGGGTGAAGTGGGCCTACACGCCGACGCATGACGCGGCGGGCCGCGTCGACGGCTGGGTGGCCACCGGGATGGACATCCACGCGGCGAAGGAAGCCGAGCGCAGGAAGGACGAGTTCCTCGCCACGCTCGCGCACGAGCTGCGCGGGCCCCTCGCGCCGATCCGCAACGCCGTCGCGATCCTCGGGCGCAAAGGCTCGCAGGACCCCGAGGTGGCGTGGAGCCAGGGCGTGATCGAGCGCCAGATCGAGCAGCTCTCGCGCCTGATCGACGATCTCCTGGACATCGAGCGCATCTCGCGCGGCAAGTTCCTGCTGCGCCGCGAGCGCGTGCCGCTGGAAGCCGCGATCGACATGGCGCTCGAGGCGGCGCGGCCCTACATCAACGCCGCGGGCCATCACCTCTCGGTGCTGCTGCCGAGCGAGCGCGTCGTGGTCGACGCCGACCCGGCGCGCCTCGCGCAGGTGTTCTCGACGCTGCTCAAGAACGCCGCGCGCCACATGCAGGCGCGCGGCTCGATCAATCTCACCGCGTCGGTCGAAAGCGGCGCGGTGCTCGTGCACATCGAGGACACCGGCGTGGGCTTCAATCCCGGCGCCGAGCCGGGCGTCGGCCTCACGCTGGTGCGCGGCATCCTCGCGCTGCATCGGGGCGGGATGGAAATCCGCGCCGCCGATACCGCCGAGGGCACCGACGTCGCCGTGCGCCTGCCGCTCGCCGGCCCCGGTGCAGCGCCGGATAAAAAGCCGGCGCGCACCGAAGCAGTGGAGGCGCCGCCGCTGCGAATACTGGTGGCCGACGACAATCGCGACGCCGCCGACTCGCTGCAACGCGTCCTCGCGCTGTACGGCCACGAGGTGCGCGTCGTCTATGACGGCGCCTCCGCGGTCAGCGTCGGCAACGAATTCCGGCCGCGCGTCGCGATCCTCGACATCGGCATGCCGGGCACCAACGGCTACGACGTGGCGCGGGCGCTGCGCACGCATCAGGGCGAGCGCGTCACTCTGGTGGCCTTAACCGGCTGGGGCCAGGAAGCCGACCGGCGCCGCGCCGCCGACGCCGGCTTCGATCACCACTTGATCAAGCCGGTCGATCCGCAGACGCTCAACACGCTGCTCGCCGACGTCGCCAAGAAGTAATTCCGGACAACGTCCGGAATTACTTCAGTGGTCTTCGATGCGCGGGACGCTGTCCTCGGCGGGGCCGCCGGTGTCGGGATCGATCCACTCGTTGATGCCGAGCTCTGACTCGGCTTCCTGCAGCGCCTCGGGCGGCTCGAGCTCCTCGGCGGCGGCGCCGCCGGAGAGCAGGTCGGCCTCGGCCTCGGCGAGCGTGGCGAACGGGCCGTGCACCTCGCCCTTCTGCTTCGCTTCCCAGTAGAAGCCGTCGGGTCGCTCGATGACGCGGCCCTGCAGCGGCGCGGCTTCGGCGGCGAGCGCTTCGTCCTTCGGCGGCTCGGCGCTGGGCTTTTTCGAACCGGCGTTCTTGCTCTTCCTCGGCATGTCTGAATCCTACGCCAAAATCGCGGCCATGGCGCAAGAGCGCAGAACACTCGACGCGACCGCGTTCGCGCTGATGCTCGCGCTCACCGCGCTGTGGGGATTCCAGCAGGTGATCAAGTGGATCTCCGCCGAAGTGTCGTTCGTGATGCAGGCGGCGATCCGCTCGATCGTCGCGACCGCGCTGCTGCTCGCGTGGGCGCGGCTGCGCGGCGTCGCGCTCTTCGAACGCGACGGCACTTTCGGCCCCGGCATTGCCGCGGGGCTGCTGTTCGCCGCGGAATTCGTCTTCATCTACGGCGGACTCGCGCATACCAACGCCTCGCGCATGTCGGTATTCATTTATCTCACGCCCGCCCTCACCGCGCTCGGGCTGCATTTCTTCGTGCGCGGCGAGCGCCTTTCCGCGCTGCAGTGGCTGGGAGTGCAGGTGGCTTTCGTGGGCCTCTTCCTTGCCTTCGCCGAGGGCTTCGTCTCGGGCCAGCGCACCTGGCTCGGCGACCTTTGCGGCGTGATCGCCGCCGTGCTGTGGGCCGCGACCACCGTGCTGATCCGCGCCACGCGTCTGGGCCAGGCGAGCGCCACCAGAACCTTGTTTTACCAGCTGGCGGTCTCTGCCCTCGCCCTGCCGGTCGCGTCCATCCTGATGGGTGAGCCGGGCGTCGTGTCTCTTAGCCCGGTGGCCGTGGCATCGCTCGCCTACCAGAGCGCGATCGTCGCCTTCGCGAGCTACCTCGCCTGGTTCTGGCTGCTCACGCGCTATCTTGCGGGGCGCCTTTCCGTGCTGTCCTTCCTCACGCCGATATTCGGCGTGCTCTGCGGGGTGGTCTTCCTAAGAGAGCCGCTGACCGGCTACTTCGCGCTCGCCGCGGTTCTGGTCGCCGCCGGCATCGTGCTGGTCAATCTGCGGCGCTAGCGCCGCTTCCGATGCCAGCAGCTGCGCGATGTCGCGGCGGCCCTGCTCGGTAAGCGCGATCAGCTTCTTGATGTCGTGGCGGTGCGGCGCGCTCTCCGCGATCTGGCGCTCATCGTACTCGCGGAAGCGCTGCACGATGCGCAGCGCGTCGGCGCTTTCGTATCCCAGGTTGATAAGCAGCTGCAGCGTCGCGTCGAGGGCGGAGGCGAACACTTCGCGCACCGCAGGCACGCCCAGCTCGGCGTACTCGTACGCGTCGGTGCGGGCGTGCGCGCGCACGATGAGCGGCAGCCCGGGGTAGCGCTGGCGCACGCGCTTCACCATCCGCATTGCGGCCTCGGGATCGTCGATCGCCACGAGCAGCAGCTTCGCCTGCGCCGCGCCCGCCGACTCGAGGAGATCCATGCGCGTCGCATCGCCGTAGTAGGCCTTCCAGCCGAAGCGGCGCACCGTGTCGATCTGCGCCGGATCGTGGTCGATCACCGTGGCCGCGATGCCCAGGCCGCGCAGCACGCGCGTCACCACCTGCCCGAAGCGCCCGAAGCCGGCGACGATCACGGGATTCGATTCACGGATGGCATCGGTGGCGCGCTCGGCGCGCGCCTCCAGCCGCGGCACGACGAAGCGCTGGTAGGCGAGCATGATGAGCGGCGTCGTCAGCATCGAGGTGGCGACCACCGCGTTCAGCAAAGCGATGGTTGCGCTCGGCAGCACATTCGCCGCTGCCGTGAAGAGCACGAACGCGAATTCGCCGACCTGCGAGAGCGCCACCGCGAAGAGTCCCGCATCGCTGCCGCGGCAATAGCCGAAGAAGCGCGCGCTATAGAAGAGCAGCACCATCTTCAGCGCCACGAGCCCGAGCGTCAGCGCGAGGATGACGTGCGGGATGCGCAGGAACAACCCCAGGTCGACCGACATGCCCACCGCCATGAAGAAAAGGCCGAGCAGCAGGCCCTTGAACGGCTCGATGTCGAGCTCGAGCTCGTGGCGATACTCGCTCTCGGCGAGCATCACCCCGGCGAGGAAAGCGCCGAGCGCCATCGACAGGCCGACTGCCTGCGAGAGCGCCGCAGTGCCGAGCACGAGGAAGAGCGAGAAGCCGACGAACACCTCGCGCAGGCGCGTCTCGGCCACATAACGAAGAAGCGGGCGCACCAGGTAACGCCCGGCGGCGATGAGCGCCGCCACGAAGCCGATCGCCTTGGCGACGTCGGTCCACTGGAAAGTCTCGGCCTCGCCGCCGAGGAAGGCGAGCGCGAGGAGCAGGGGAATCACCGCCAGGTCCTGAAAGAGCAGCACCGCGAACGAGGCCTGGCCGCCGGGCGTCGGCAGCAGGTTTTTCTCGGAGAGCATGGCAAGGCCGATCGCTGTCGAGGACATCGCGAAGCCCATGCCCGCAACGAGCCCGACCGTGAGCGATTGCCCGAGCGCGACGGCGATCGCGGCGACCGCAGCGGTGGTCACCACCACCTGCGCGGCGCCGAGGCCGAAGATCGCGCGGCGCAGCGACCACACGCGCGTCGCGTTCAGCTCGAGACCCACCAAAAACAAAAGCAGCACGATGCCCAGCTCGGCGAAATGCAGCACGGTTTGCGATTCCGTGATGAGGCGCAAACCCCACGGGCCGATGACGATGCCGGCGACGAGATAGCCGAGCACCGCGCCCGCGCCGAGCCGCGTGAAGATCGGCACGGCGATCACGCCGGCGCCGAGGTAGATGAGGGCCTGCTGGAGAAAGCCGTCGGTGTCCATGGTTAGAATGTTCGCATGGAACAAAAGCCCGTCGATGCCGGGCAATTCAAAATCGGGATGCGCACGCTCGCGGGCGCGGTCAACATCATCACCAGCATGAACGCGGGACACCGCTACGGCATGACGGCGACTGCGGTGTGCTCGGCGAGCGCCGAGCCGCCGACGGTGCTCGCGTGCATCAACAAGCTCGCCACCACGCACAACGCCGTGGCGAAGAGCAAGGTGTTCTGCGTCAACGTGCTGCGCGCCGAGGATTGGGAGCTCTCCACCACGTTCAGCGGCGGCCAGAGCGGCGAGAACCGCTTCAAGACGCGCAACTGGACGCGGCTCGCCACCGGCTCGCCGGTGCTGATCGATGCGCTGGTCTCGTTCGACTGCCACGTCGTGAAGACGATGGTGCACGGCACGCACACGATCTTTCTCGGCCAGGTCGAGCAGATCCTGATCGGGCAGAAGGGCAAGCCGCTGCTTTACTCCGACGGCCAGTACGCCAAGCTTGCGTCGCTCACACTCGGCGAGCCGCTTCCAGAAGGATTGGATTACTGGGGCTTCTAGCGCTGGACCGGCGCATCCGCGTCGTCGTGGCCGCGAGCTTCGTCGCGGTCGCAGCGCGGATGAGCCTCGTCCAGTTCCTCGGCATCTATTTCGTGCACCGCGCGGGCATCGACATCACGGTCGTCGGCCTCGCTTTCCTGTGCGAGAGCCTGGCGCGCGGCCTGCTCGCGCCAGTGTTCGGCGCGCTTTCGGACAGGCTCGGCCGGCGTGTCCTGCTCATCGCCGCGTCGCTCTGCACCGCGCTGATACTTCCGGCGTTCCTGCTCGTGACCGGTCCGGCCACGCTCCTCGCCTGGAGCCTCGCGCTCGGCACAGTCGGCGCGATCAATATCCCGGTGTCGAGTGCGCTGCTCCTCGATCTGGCGCCGG
>DASXRW010000509.1:0-2831 GCA_036506355.1 Burkholderiales bacterium | reverse complement strand
CACCGCGGCTGCCACGAAGGCGACGCAGCTCGCAACGAGGATCAGGTTTCTGACGATGGACGACATTTTTCTACGCGGCGGCTAAGGAAACGGGGGCGTGAACTGCCGTCTCCCCGACGGCCGAGCCGCTAAGATCGGCGGAGCTGCTAGCCGCGGCATCGGGCCGCCCGGCGGTTGCGCCGAGCGCGAGCTGCATCTCGGCTGTGGGCCACGCGGATTCCACGCCGAGGGCAATTCCCCGGTAGCCGTCGTTGAGCATGGCCGGCATCGTGATTCAGGAGCGCTGCGGGCGCATTTCAGGCCGGCCCGCGATTGTTGCAGCTGCAATCTAGTGCAGGACTGCTCGCCTCGCGAGGACGGCGCTCTCGCGCGCGGTCGGCACGCGCAGATGCGGCCTGAGCGGGTGGCGCAGCGAACGCCGGGCCAGCAGCGTGCGCAGCTTGTCTTCGCTCATGTCCGACTCTGCGAGGCGCCGCACCTGCCCACCCTCGACCGCCGCGATCGGGAGGCCATCGCGATAGAGGATGCGGTTTCGGTGGATCGCCGCGACCCGCTCTTCGGGCGTGAGGATGCCGACGAGGTTCAGCGGATCGACCGCGCTCAGGACCACGAGCTCATTGGTCTTCTCCATCTTCCTCACCGCTCGCAGCCGGCCCACCGCATCGGCGGCGGCGAACTGCTCGCCGCCGAAGCCGGCGACGAAGCGTCCGCCGCGGATCTCGCCGCGCGCCTCGAGGCGCCGGTAGACCCGCACCAGGTCGCGCCAGGGCGGCAGTTGAGATTCGCGCTGCAGGAGCGAGCGGAAGACGACGCCGTAGCGCTTGAGCAGCGTGCGCGCGACCGCTTCCACGTCGTCGCTCTTTTCACTGACGAGAAGCGACCACCGCCCCGCCGTCTCCACCAAGGTTCTTCGTTTGTCGGGTGGAGCGAGCAGCGCGCGCAACCCGGCGAAGCTGTCGGCCGTCGCGACCCCCGCGCCCGCGAGTTCGGCAAGCCCGCGCTCGACGAACGCCGGCAACAGTCCGGTCGCCTTCACCAGCTCGTGGAAGAAGGACGCACCCCGCTTCTCCAGCGCCTCGCGCACCGCCTTCGCTTCGGATGAGAATTCGGCCGCGGGATCGGCCGCGGACTCCCAGACGTTGGCGTGCTCGCGCAAGAGCAGTGCGATCGGCGAGCTGCGCAGCGGTGCGCGGCTGCCGGGCGTGAGGCGTCCCCAGGCGACGCGGCCGCTGAGACACAGTTGGTCAAGCTGCTCGGAGCCGTAGTCGGCGACACGCGCCGGCAGGACGTCGTGTTCCCAGCCCGCCGCCGCCAACTCGAAGCCTTCGAGCTGCTCCACGACGGCCGCGAGGCCTTCGGCGCCCTGCACCTGGTCTTCGCCCGCGACGTGCTGCCAGTGGCAGAGGAAGCGCAGGAATTCCGCCGCGCTCACCGGCTCGATTTCCGCGCGCAGGCGGTTCAGCGTGTAGCGATGGATGCGCGCGAGGAGCCGCCGGTCGCACCATTCGAGATCTGCCGTGCCGGGCGTGAAGCGCCCGCGCAGGATCCGGCCCTGCGTTTCGAGCGCGAGCAACGCGATCTGCGCCTGCGGCACGTCGAGCTGCGCTTCGGTCACCGGTCCCAGCACCTCGAGACGGCTCGCGATGATCTCCGGCACATCGTCGTCGACGCGCTCGAGAGCGAACCATGTCTCGCCCCGCTTTATGGCCCTTTCTCCCAAAGACTCCAAAAGCGAAAGCCAGTGCGGCGCCAGTTCGCTTTGCCTGATGTAGCCAGCCACCATCAGCGCGTCGTACATCTCGTCCGCTGTATTCGCGACCGGCCACGCCTCCTGCCGCACGCGCTCGATCGCCGCCGGATCGAGCGCGCCGAGATCGTCGGCATCGCGCAGCTCGGTCGCGCGCCGGGTGTACACCGCCCGGGTACGCCGCTCCTCGAGCGGAGCGTCATCCAGGAAGGTGTAGACCGCCGAATTCAGGAGCTCGTGGCTCAGCACCGACGGCTCGGGCGTGTCCCGCGCCACCACCTGGATCTCGCCGCCGTAAAGGCGGGTGAGCTGCGCCTTCAACCCGTGGACATCGACCGCCTCCTCGAGCGCGTCGCGCAGCGCCTGGTTGACGAGCGGATGGTCCGGGATCTCGCGCGCGCCAGGCAGATTGTCCTGGCACGCTGCCGCGTCCGGAAATGCGGCCTGCAGCAGATCCTCGGCGTACATGCGCTGCAACTGGTTCGGCACGCGCGCGCCGCCGCGGTTGCGCGGTACCGCGAGCGCGAGCGTGGTGCTCCAGCGCCAGCGCGTCTCGAAGATCGGCGACTGCAGGATGGCCTGCGTCAGCGTCTCACGCACGGTGTTTGGATGCAGGTAGCGGAACACTTCCTCCAGGGGAAACGAGTGCTGGCTGCCGAGCGAGAGGATGATGCCCTCCTCCGTCGCCGCGGCCTGCAGCTCGAAGTTGAAGCCCTGGCAGAACTTTTTCCGCAGCGCGAGTCCCCAGGCGCGGTTGATGCGGCTGCCGAAGGGCGCGTGCAGCACGAGCTGCATGCCGCCCGACTCGTCGAAGAAGCGCTCGAGCGCCAGGTGATCCACGGTGGGCACGACGCCGAGGCTGCGCTTCGCTTCGGCCAAATAGCGGGCAATCTGCTCCGCCGCCGATCGCGACAGCCGGTAATCGCGCTCGAGCAGCTCGATGGCCGCGTCCAGCTCGTCATCCTTGCGCGGCGCGTCGGGTCCCGGCAACTCGAAGTCCACCGCCGCGCGCAATTGCGACACGGCCGCGCTCATCTCATCGGAGCGCGCCGGCGCCTCGCCGAGCCAGAAAGGCATCGACGGC
>DASXRW010000508.1:0-22096 GCA_036506355.1 Burkholderiales bacterium | reverse complement strand
GCGGGCGCGAGCCGGTCGGGCGCGGTGTCCTGCAGCGTCACGGTGAGGCCGCGCATGGCGCAGATCGCGGCGATGTCGCCGCCCATCACGCCGGCGCCCACCACGTGTACGTGGCGCGGCTTGAAATCGGCGCCTTTGCCGAGGCCTTTCATCCGTTCCTGGAGGAAAAAAATGCGGATCAGGTTCGCGGTGGTCGGATGCGCGAACAGCGACTCGACCGATGCGTCCGGGTCGGCCGAGGCGAGGAAGGGGTTGCCGTCGTACTTCTTCCACAGCTCGAGGATCGCGTAAGGCGCCGGGTAGTGCTCGCGGCGCGCCTTCTTCGCCACCTGCTTGCGCGCTTGCGAGACCACGATGCCCTTCAGCGGACCGGCCATCAGGCGATTGAGCAAGCCGAGCTTGCGGCGCGGCGGCGCTTCGAGGGTCACCATGCGCGCGGTGTTCTCCAGCACGCGCAGCGGCACCGCCTGGTCGACGAGACCCATGCGCTTGGCGCGCTTTGCATCGACCGATTTGCCGGTCAGCAGCATGTCGAAGGCCGCCGCCGGGCCCACGAGCTTCGGCAGCCACTGCACGCCGTGCCACGCCGGCATGATGCCGAGCATCACCTCGGGCAGCGCGAAGCGCGTCTTCGGATCGTCGAGCGCCACGCGGTAGCGGCAGGCAAGCGCGAGCTCGACGCCGCCGCCCATGCAGAAGCCGTTCACCATCGCGGTGGTGGGGAAGGGCAGCTCCGACAATTCCTGGAACACGTCCCAGCCGAGTCTTACGAACGCCATCGCCTCCTGGGGCGACTTGAAGCGGGTGAACTCCTCGACGTCGGCGCCGGCGATGAAGCCGTCCTTCGCCGAGCGGATGATCAGGCCCTTCGGCTTTTCCGCGCCGATCGCGCGCAGCGCGCCGCGCAGCTCTTCAAGCGCCTGGCGCGAAAATGTGTTGGCCGACTCGCCTTGCTTGTCGAAGGTGAGCCAGACGAGGCCCTCGCGGTCCTTTTCCCAGCGCCAATGTTTTGCCAGGACCTGCGGATCGATGCGCTCCATTGCGCCTCCCCTAGATTGCTTCGACGAGCATCGCGCCGCCGAGGCCGCCGCCGATGCAGATACTGGCGATGCCGCGCTTCTTCCCCGTCCGTTGCAGCGTCTTCAGCAAGTGCAACACGATGCGCGCGCCGGACGCACCCACGGGATGACCGAGGGCGATGGCGCCGCCGTCGACGTTGAGTTTGCTGTCGTCCAGTGCGCCCATGGCACCGTCGAGCCCGAGCTCTTCGCGGCAGTACTTCTCATCCTTCCACGCCGCCAGACAGCCCAACACCTGCGCGGCGAACGCCTCGTTGATCTCCCAGTAATCGAGATCGTTCAGGCCGAGGCCGTGGCGCTTGAGGATCGGCGTCGCCGCATGCACCGGCCCGAGGCCCATCTGCGCCGGATCGAGCCCGGCCCATTCGGAATCGACGATGCGGCCGATGGGCTGCAGCCCATGCTCATTCAATGCTTCCTCGGACGCGAGCAGCAGCCAGGCGGCGCCATCGGTGATCTGCGAGCTGTTGCCCGCCGTGACGTTGCCGTACTTGCGGTCGAAGAACGGCCGCAGCTTGGCGAGCGATTCGGGCGAGGCGTCGCTACGCACGCCGTCGTCGAGCGCGTACGCCTTGCCGTTCGCATCGTAGAGTGCCTCGACCTCGCCGCCACCGGGCGCGAGGTGGCCCGCGGCCTGAGCCGCGGCGACGCGGTGATGCGAGCGCACGGCGAACGCATCCATCTCGCTGCGCGTGATGCCGAAGCGGTGCGCGAGGTTCTCGGCGGTCTGGCCCATGAGCAGGCCGACCATCGGGTCGGTCAGGCCCTTCATGATGCCGATCACCGGCTTCAATACCGCTCCTACCGGCATGCGGGCGAAGAGGCCGAGGCGCTGCCCGGCGGTCTTGGCGGCGGCCATGTCGGAGAACCACAGCACCATCTTGTCGCCGTAGATGAGCGGCGCGCGCGAGAGCGCATCGACGCCGCCGGCGAGCACGAGCTTCGAGCGTCCGGCAACGATGTTGTTGATGCCGGAATCCACCGCTTGCATGCCTGAGGCGCAGTTGCGCATCACGGTCCAGCCGGGGACCTTCTGGCCGCAGCCCATGCGCAGCGCCGCGACGCGGCCGATGTTCACTTCATCCACCGAAGGCGCGGCGCAGCCGAGGATCACCTCATCGAGCTCGCTCGGCGCGAACGGCTGGCGCACGAGCAGCGTGCGCCCGGCCTGCGTCGCGAGATCGCTGGCGGCGAAGGGACCCGGACGGTTTTTCGACTTTAAAAAGGGCGTGCGGGCGCCATCGACGATGTAGACCGGCTTCATGCCGCTTTCACCATGGGCTTCGCCTCGGACTGGTGGATCAGCTCGGCGCGGCCGAAGTCCTGCGGGAAGTCGTCGACTTTGATGACACTCTTGCGCAGCGCTTCCTTCTTCTGCCACTGCGCGTATTCGTCCGCGGTGATGAGGCCTTTGTCCTTCGCCAACAAGCCGACATCGGCGCCGGGATGAACGACGACTTTGCCTTTCTTGACTGCCTTGCGGAGCTTTTCATCGATCGCTTCGCAGGCGATCGTCGCGATGAATGCAGCTTCGAGCCTGCCGGTGGCATCGTCGCCTTTCGGCACGTACATGCCCGCGGTCAGCCGGTCGCGCGCGGCACCGGGCTCGAGCGCGATCGCGGCGCAGTCGCGGTTGCGCGAATCGAGCGGCGGGCGCCACGGCGTGCCCAGCGGGAAGATGGTCCAGCGCACCAGCGTGGCCAGAGCCTTCACCGGGAAGTTGGACAAGATCTGGTCGATTGCCTGCTGCGCGTGATAGAGCGCGTCGCGCACCGACCAGCGCACGAGCGGCAGGTCTTCCCGGACGCGCAGGTCCTCGTAGTGCTTCAGCGTCGCCGAGACGAGGTACATCATCGACAGCACGTCGCCGAGGCGCCCGGAGATCTTCTCCTTGCGCTTGAGCGCGCCGCCCATGGCGAGCATCGAGATATCCGCGAGGAACGCGAACGCAGTCGAGAGGCGCGAGACGTTGCGGTAGTAATGCGCGAGCTCCGGCGAAGCGCTGCGCGGCACCGGGGCAAAGGCGGCGTGCGTCAGGCCGTAGATGAATGTGCGCACGCCGTTGCGCAGCACGTGGCCGATGTGCGAGGTGAGCGCGTCGTCGAATTCGCGCGACGCCTCGGTGCCCGTCATTTCCTTCGCGGCGCGCATTTCACGAAGGACATAGGGATGGGCGCGGATCGCGCCCTGGCCGAAGATGATCAGCGTGCGCGTGAGGATGTTGGCGCCTTCGACGGTGATCGCGATCGGCGTCATCTGGTAGCCGCGGCCGACCCAGTTGTTGGGACCCAGGCAGATGCCCTTGCCGCCGTGGATATCCATCGCGTCGTTCACGCACTGCCGCGCGCGCTCGGTCATGTGGTACTTGGCGATCGCCGAGAGCACCGCGGGCTTCTCGCCGAGGTCGACCGCGCCGGCGGTCATGATGCGCGTTGCGTCCATCATGTAGCAGTGCGCCGCGATGCGACCGAGCGCTTCCTCGACGCCCTCGAGCTTGCCGATCGGCGTCTTGAACTGCGCTCTGACCCGCGCATAGGCGCCGGTGAAGCGCGTGAGCGCCTTGACGCCGCCCACCGAAGACGTCGGCAGCGAGATGGCGCGGCCGGCGGCGAGGCAGCCCATCAGCATCATCCAGCCTCTGCCCGCGTATTCGCTTCCGCCGATGATCCACTCGAGCGGCATGAAGACGTCCTTGCCGTTGTTCGGCCCGTTCTGGAACGCGGCGTTCAGCGGCAGGTGGCGCCGGCCGATGTTCACGCCCGGCGTGTTGGTCGGCACCAATGCGCAAGTTATGCCCAGGTCTTCCTTGTCGCCGAGGAAATGGTCGGGGTCATACAGGCGGAAGGCCAAGCCTAGGAGCGTGGCCACCGGCCCCAGCGTGATGTAGCGCTTGTCCCAGGTGACCCGCATGCCGAGCACTTCTTTCCCCTGCCACGTGCCTTTGCACACCACGCCATAATCGGGAATCGACGCGGCGTCCGAGCCTGCCTCCGGGCTGGTGAGGGCGAAACACGGGACCTCCGATCCCTTCGCGAGGCGCGGCAGGTAGTGATCCTTCTGCTCGTCGGTACCGTAATGCAGCAGCAGCTCGGCGGGTCCGAGCGAGTTGGGCACCATCACCGAGATCGCCGCGGTGCTCGAGCGCGTCGCGAGCTTCATCACCACCGCCGAATGCGCGAGCGCGCTGAACTCCAGGCCGCCGTACTTCTTCGGGATGATCATGCCGAGGAAGCCCTTATCCTTGATGTATTGCCAGACGTGCGGCGGCAGGTCCTGCAGCTCGTGCGTGATCTGCCAGTCGTTGCACATCGCGCACAGCTCTTCCACCGGGCCGTCGAGGAACGCCTGCTCTTCGGGGGAGAGGCGCGGTGCGCGCACCGCGAGGAGCTTGTCCCAGTCCGGGCGGCCGGAGAAGAGGTCCGCGTCCCACCACACGGTGCCGGCGTCGATCGCTTCCTTCTCGGTCTGCGACATGTCGGGAAGGATGCGGCGATAGAGCGCGAGCACGTGGTCGGTGAACGCCTTGCGCCGCAGTAGCGGGACGTTGAGCAGCGCTGCCACCACGACGAACACCGCGGCGAGCACTACGTTGGTGGTAAAGCCGAACGCCGTGACCACGCTCAGGTACCAGAGGAGCGCTGCCGCGGCGACGCTCCACCACAGGATGGGCGCGCCGAAGTAGGCGAGCAGGAAGAACGCGGCGATCGTGGCGACGATGAATATGGTCATTGCATTTCCCCCTAAGCGGCTTTCTTGATCAGGCTCTTGAGCGGCGCGGTGAGCCCGGCCGCGAGGAACGCGGTGAGCCGCTCCTCCAGCAGCCGTGCGTCGTAGCGGTCTTCAGGCTTGCAGCCGGCGATGAGCTGCACTGTGTCGGTCGCTGCGAGCGTGTAGGCCAGCGTGCCGAACATGAAATGCATGCGCCACACCAGCTCCTCGCGCGGCATCTGCGGCAACGCACGCTCGAGGGCGGCCTTGTAGCGCTGCATCGCCGGCGCGTACATCTGGCCGATGAGCTGGCGCACCGCCTTGTTCGGCTCGGTATAGGTGCGTCCGAGGAGCCGCGCGAAGTTGCGTCCGCCGCCCTTCGCGTCCTCCATCAGCCGCAGGCCGGGTGTGATGAACGCGCGGATGATCGCCTCGGGCGAGCTCGCGCGATCCTCCGTTTCGAGCTTTTCCAGCTCCGCAACGCGCGCCACGTTCATCGGGTCGAGGCGGCGCCGGAACACGGCCTCAATCAGCGCGTGCTTGGAGCCGAAGTGATAGTTGACGGCGGCGAGGTTGACGCCCGCCTTCGCGGTAAGCAGGCGCATCGAGGTGCCTTCGAAGCCGTGCAGCATGAAGAGCTCTTCGGCGGCATCGAGAATGCGGGTGCGGGTTTCGTGCTGTGGCTTGACGGCGCGCAGGGTCATGACGGGATCCGAGTTCAAACGAACGTTTGAATGGTAGCCGCGGCCTCGCCGACGCGTCAAGCTCGTCCCATGACCGGCGGCGGGCTGCTCGAGCTGATTCTCCTTTCCATGGGCTGGCTCTTTTTCGCCGGCGGCCTCGCCGCGAATTACCAGGTGCTGCGCAAATCGCTGAGGGCGAAGCCCGATGAGCAGATACCCTCGAGCCTGGGCTTCGTGCCCGGGGTCGTTGGCTCGATCACCGTGTTCTTCACGATTCCGGCGCTGGCGAAGTACGGCATCGACGTGCCCTGGCCGTGGCTCTGGATCCTGCTGCCTCTGCTGATCGACCCTTACTGCCTCGGCGGACTCGTGCTCCTGCTCGTGCGCAAATAGAATCCGCCGCTCGCATGGCACACAACGCCGCACCGACGCAGAAGCTGAAGGGCAACGAATGGCGCGCGGTCGGCACGCTCCTGCCTTACCTGCTCGAGTACAAGTGGCGCGTGCTGCTCGCGCTCGCCTGCCTGATCACGGCGAAGCTCGCCAACGTCGGCGTGCCGCTCATCATGAAGGAAGTGGTCGACCGCCTCGACGCGCAGACCGCGATCATCGCGGTGCCGGTCGCGCTGCTCGCGACCTACGGCATCCTGCGCTTCTCGGCGACCCTCTTCGGCGAGCTGCGCGACGTCGTGTTCGTGCCGGTGACGCAGCGCGCGATCCGCCGGCTCGCGCTCGGCGTGTTCCGCCACCTGCACAGCCTGAGCCTGCGCTTTCACTTGGAGCGCCAGACCGGCGGCATGACGCGCGACATCGAGCGCGGCACGCGCGGCATCTCGACGCTTTTGTCCTATCTGGTGTTCTCGATCCTGCCGGTCATCCTGGAATTCACGCTGGTCGCAGTGGTGCTCATCGCCAAGTTCGACTGGCGCTTCGCCGCCGTCACCTTCGGCGCGGTGATCGTCTACATCAGCTTCACGGTGATGGTCACCGAGTGGCGCATGGCGATCCGCCGCCAGGCGAACGAGCTGGATTCCAAGGCCAACACGCGCGCCATAGACAGCCTGCTCAACTACGAGACGGTGAAGTACTTCGGCAACGAAGAGTTCGAGGCGCGCCGCTACGACGAGAACCTGCGCAAATACGAGACGGCCGCGGTCAAGAACGAGGCTTCGCTCGGGCTGCTCAACATCGGGCAGAGCCTGATCATCGCCGCGGCGGTCACCGCGCTGATGATCCTCGCGGCAGAGGGCGTGGCGATGAAGAGCTTCACGCTTGGCGATCTCGTGCTGGTGAACGGCTTGCTCATCCAGCTCTACATCCCGCTCAATTTCCTCGGCATGGTGTACCGCGAGATCAAGCAGGCGCTGCTCGACCTCGACCGCATGTTTCGCCTGCTCACCGAGCACCGCGAGGTCGAGGACCAGCCGGGCGCGCAGGAGCTGCCGAGCGGCCCGGCGAACGTGGAGTTCCGCCACGTCGACTTCCACTACGAGCGTGCGCGCCAGATTCTCTTCGACGTGAGCTTCGCGATTCCGGCGGGCCACCGCGTTGCGGTCGTCGGGCATTCCGGCTCGGGCAAGTCGACGCTCGCGCGACTGCTGTACCGGTTCTACGACGTGTCGAATGGCAGCATCGAGGTGAACGGCGTCGACACTCGCGAGCTGAAGCAGGCGAGCCTGCGCGCGGCGATCGGCATCGTGCCGCAGGACACGGTGCTCTTCAACGACACGATCCTCTACAACATCCGCTACGGCCGCCCGGAGGCGACCGACGAGGAAGTGTTCGACGCGGCGCGCGCCGCGCACATCCACGATTTCATCGTCACGCTGCCCGCGGGCTACCAGACGATGGTTGGCGAGCGCGGACTAAAGCTCTCCGGCGGCGAGAAGCAGCGCGTGGCGATCGCGCGGGCGCTGCTCAAGAATCCGCGCATCCTCATCTTTGATGAAGCGACATCAGCGCTCGACTCGCGCGCGGAGAAAGCGATCCAGGCCGAGCTCGAGCGCATCTCGCAAGGCCGCACCACGCTCGTCATCGCGCATCGACTCTCCACCGTGATGGATGCGGATCAAATTCTGGTGCTGCAGGCGGGCCGCATCGTCGAGCGCGGCACCCATGGGCAACTGCTTGAAGCGCAAGGCGAATATGCGCGCATGTGGGCGCTGCAGCAACAGCAGGCGCAAGCGGCGGCGGTGCTCGAGAGTACAGCGGCACTGTAGCCGCTCCACGACAGAGAACCATTTCACGGAAGTTCGAGGAATTACTGCCTACTATATGATTTTGCTTGCGTTTTTTTTCGGCGTAGGGCAGACTGCGACAAATCCCATGCTCCAGTCAGGGCATGCATAACCGATAACGAATAAACCGCTTGCCAGAGAAGATTCACCGCAATGCAGAGAAAACTTCATCCGCTCGAGGGCATCGTTGCCGTCTTTGCCCTGTTCTTCGTCCTCGCCCTCACGATCGGCTTCGCGCAGGCGCAGGACGCCAAGGCACATAAAGCTGTTTACCTGAGATCGTCGTCCGCGCTGGTGCTCGATGCCGACACCGGCGAGATCGTGATCGACAAGAACGCCGATGCGGTCACGCCGATCGCCTCGATCACCAAGCTGATGACCGCGATGGTGATCCTCGATCGCGGTCTCGATATGGACCAGCGCATCTTGCTCAGCCGCCAGGACATCGATTCCCTGAAGGGCACGCGCTCGCGCCTGCGCCCGGGCAACGTGCTCACACGCGGCGAGCTGCTGCTGCTCGCGCTGATGGCTTCCGAGAACCGCGCCGCCGCGGCGCTCGGCCGTACTTATCCCGGCGGGCTCGAGCCGTTCGTCGCCGCGATGAACGCCAAAGCCGCCTCGCTCGACATGAAGGACAGCCGCTTCGTCGACGCGACCGGGCTCTCGCCGCACAACGTCTCGAGTGCGCGCGACCTGGTGAAGCTGGTGCGCGCGGCGCACGAATACTCCCTGATCCGCGAATACTCGACCAAGGACCGCGCGAGCGTGCGCGTCTCCGAGCGCGGCCGGCCGCTCAACTTCCACAACACCAACGGCTTGGTGCGCGCACATCACTGGGAGGTCGGTCTCTCGAAGACCGGCTACATCAGCGAAGCCGGCCGCTGCCTCGTGATGCGGGTGCGCCTCGCGTCGAAAGACCTGATCGTCGTGCTGCTCGACTCCTGGGGCCGGCAATCGCGGATCGGCGACGCCAACCGCATCAAGAAGTGGGTCGAGACGAACGCGACCGCCGGTCGCGCGAGCTAGGCGGCCATCGCTTCGTCGGCGGCGAGCTCGCTGCCGTCAATTTCCGCAAGGATGTCTTAGAAGGCTTGGCGCGCCCGCAGAAGGCGCTGCCGCCCAAGTACTTCTACGACGCGGCCGGCAGCAAGCTCTTCGAGCGCATCTGCCGCCTGCGCGAGTATTACCCCACCAGGACTGAACTCGCGATCACGCGCAAACATCTGCGCGACATCGCCGGCTTCGCCGGCAAGCGTTGCGCGCTGCTCGAGTACGGCAGTGGCGAGAGCCTGAAGACGCGACTGCTGATCGACGCGCTCGCGCCGTCGGTCTACATGCCGGTCGACATATCCGCCGCCGCGCTGCGCGCGGCCGTGATGCGGCTGCGCCGCGAATTTCCGAAGCTCGGCGTCATCGCCATCACCGCCGACTTCTCGCATCCGCTCAGCATCCCCGCGTATAGGGGCAACGCTCGTCGCGTTGTCTATTTCCCGGGCTCGACGGTCGGCAACCTGCGGCCGGAGGAAGCGCACGCGTTTCTCAGGATGACGCGCGGCCAGGTGGGCCCGCGAGGCGCCATGCTGGTCGGCGTCGATCTGAAGAAGGACGCGAACGTGCTGCACGCCGCGTACAACGATGCGCAGGGCGTCACCGCGGCGTTCAACCTGAACCTGCTCGCGCGCATCAACCGCGAGCTCGGCGGCGACTTCGACTTGCGGCGCTTCGCGCACTACGCCTTCTACAACCCGACGGCCGGGCGCATCGAGATGCATCTCGTCGCGCGCGAGGCGCACGCGGTCAACATCGGCAACTACCGCTTCACCTTCGGCCGTGGCGAATCGATCCACACGGAGAACTCGTACAAGTACTCGGTGGAGGAATTCCAGCTCCTCGCCGCCAACGCGGGATTCAAGCCGGCAAAGCTCTGGACCGATCCCCGCGGCTGGTTCGGCGTTTTTGGATTGCTAGCAGCCTAAACGGCGCCGATGCGGCTCGTCGGGACGTGGCCGATGGTGCTGGAGATGCGATCGGCGGTTTCCTTGACCAGCGGGCCCCAGTGCGCCTTCATGCGGTCGGCCGGCGTCGAGAGCGAAAGCGCCGCGACCAGGCGCCCGGCGTCGTCGCGGATGCCGGCGGCGACGCAGCGCACACCGATCTCGGCCTCCTCGTTGTCGATCGCCCAGCCCTGGCGCTGGGTGCGCTCGAGGTCGCGCTCGAGCAGCGGCAGGCTGGTGATGGTGTTCTTGGTGTGCATCGCGAGGCCGGTGCGCTTCGCGTAGTCGCGCAGCCTGGCGAAACCGTCTTCCAGGAGGAAAAGCTTGCCGGCCGCAGTCACATGCAGCGAGGCGCGCGCGCCGATCACGTGCACCACGCGCATCGCCGAGCGGCCCGACGAGCTGCGCTCGACATAGACGATCTCGTCGTCGTGGCGCACCGAGAGGTTCGCCGTCTCGCCCGTTTGCGAATGCAGCTCGCGCATCAGCGGCAGCGCAAGCTCGCGCACGCTGATCCTCGACTTCACCAGGTTACCGAGCTCGAGGAGCCGCATGCCGAGCCGATAGCTGCCGGGCTCGACGCGATCGACGATGCGGTCGGCGGACATCGAGGAAAGGATGCGGTGCGCGGTCGACGGATGCAGCCCCGTGTACTGGGCGATCTGCTTGAGTCCCAGCGGCTCCGGGTGCTGCGACAGGACGTCGAGCAGCTTCATCATGCGCTCGATCACCTGGATCGGGTTCTTCGCGCTATCTCGAGAATGCGCGCGGGATGTCTCGGCCATTCCACATTGTAAAATGCGCCGCCATGCCCGTGGTAACCAACATCGATGATCTGCGCGAGATGGCGAAGAAGCGCGTGGCGCGGGCGATCTTCGAGTATGTCGACTGCGGTGCCTACACCGAGGGCACGCTGCGCGCCAACCGCGCCGACATCGAGGCGATCGCGCTGCGCCAGCGCGTCGGCATCGATGTCGACCGGCGCTCGACCAAGACCACCCTGCTCGGGCGCGAAGTCACGATGCCGGTGGCGCTCGCGCCCGTCGGGCTGCTCGGTCTCAACTGGGCGAACGGCGAAATCCTCGCCGCACGCGCGGCGAACAAATTCGGCATCCCGTTCACGCTGTCGACCATGTCGATCTGCTCGATCGAGGACGTCGCCGAAGGCACCGGCAAGCCGTTCTGGTTCCAGCTCTACGTGATGCGCGACCGCGGCTTCGCCGCCTCGCTCATCGAGCGCGCGAAGAGCGCGCGGTGCTCGGCGCTGGTGCTCACGCTCGACCTGCAGATCCAGGGCCAGCGCCATCGCGACCTGAAAAACGGCCTGGCGGTGCCTCCGCGGCTGACGTGGGGCACGGCGCTCGACATCATGACCAAGCCCGGCTGGGCGCTCAACGTGATGACGAGCAAGCGCAAGAGCTTCGGCAATCTCGAGGGCCGCATTCCCGACGCGAAGAGCCTGACGACGCTGTCGCAATGGATCGCGGGCCAGTTCGATCCGACGCTCTCGTGGAAAGACGTCGAGTGGGTCAAGAATCTGTGGGGCGGGCCGCTGGTGCTCAAGGGCATCCTCGACGTCGAGGACGCCAAGATCGCCGCCCAGAGCGGCGCCGATGCCATCGTGGTGTCCAACCACGGCGGCCGGCAGCTCGACGGCGCGGTGTCCTCGATCCGCGCGCTGCCCGAGATCGCTTCGGCGGTGGGCGACAAGATCGACGTCTGGTTCGACGGCGGCATCCGCAGCGGCCAGAGCCTGCTGAAGGCGCTCGCGCTCGGCGCCAAGGCCGCGATGATCGGCCGGGCTTTCGTCTACGGCCTGGGAGCGATGGGCGAAGCGGGCGTGTTGCAGGCGCTGCAGGTCATGCAGAAGGAGCTCGACGTCACGATGGCGCTCACCGGCCTTCGCGACGTCAAGGACGCAAGCCCCGCGATTCTGCGCGGCGTCTGAACCGGCCCGGCTCCATCGCTTTCACGAGTGCGCCTTCCACCGGCAGCGGCTCGCCTTCCAGTTCGCTCGCAATGATCTCCGCCGCGAGCGCGGCCCAAACTAATCCGCGCGAGCCATAGGCAAAGGCGCCGTAGACGCCTTCGGCGATCTTGCCGACGACCGGCAGCCGGTCGGGCGTGACGGCGCGAAAGCTCACCCTGCCTTCCGCCTTCGCGCGCACTTCGACGCCCAGGATGTTTCTCAGCCGCTCCAGGTTGCCGGCATGGCTGTCCTCGCGCAGCGCGGCGTCCGCATCCTCGAGATCGTAGGTCGCGCCCACCACGCATACCCCGTCGATCGGCGGCAGGACCATGCCGCCGCGCAATACCACCGCGCGCGGCGGCTCGAGCGCATTGGCCGGCACGTAGGTAAGTTGGCCGCGCACGCGGCGCAGGCGAAGGTGCGGCACTGCGCCGAGCTTGGGCGCTTCAGCGGAGTTGGCGAGGATCACGACCGGCGCGATCGGCAACTTGTCCACCGCGGAACCAAACCGGCGATGCAGGCGATCGCCGCACGCATCGAGCTGCGCGCGCACCAGCGAGCGCGGCTTGATCCAGCCGCTCTCGGCAAACCACAGCCCCGGCGCCGCGACCGGCACGCCGGCGTGCGCCGAAGCTTCCTCGCGCGTCACGAACTGCGCGTAGTCCGCCGGCAGCCCGATGGTAGATTTCTGATGCGCGTCCACCTCCTTGTCGTTGCGCGCGAGCTGCAGCACGCCGCACTGGTCGTAGCGCACGCCGCTGAGCCGCTGCCAGTTGCGCAGCGCATAGAGAAATCCGGCTCGCGTCAGGCGCGCAAAGATGCTGTCGTCGGGCGTGACGATCGGATGGAAGGTGCCGGCGTGATTGCCGGAGGCTTCCTGCGCCGGCTCCGCGCGGCGCTCGTGCAGCTCGACCTCCCAGCCTCGCGCACACAGGCGCTCGCATACCGCAGCCCCGGCGAGTCCGGCGCCGACGACGATGGCCTTTCGCTCCACGTCGGAAAAACGCGCGCCATCTTTTATTTTGCGTGCGGTGAGCATCTCCCGCTTGCCGCCGAAGCCGGCGCGCTTCTCCACCGCGAAGCCGGTGGCTTCCAGCGCCTCGCGCACGGCGCCCGCGACGCTCCAGGTCGCGAGCGTCGCCTCATTGGCTGCGAGGCGGGAAACAGCGCGCATCACCTGGTGCGTCCACATGTCCGGGTTCTTCGCCGGCGCGAAGCCGTCGAGATAGACCGCATCCGCCGCGAGGCGCAGGTCGCGCAGGATGGCGACGTCGCCGAAAAAGAGGGTCAGAACCACATTTCCGAATTCGAGCCGATGCCCGCCGCTCACGAGCAGCGGCCAGTGCGCGTGCAGCGCCTTCGCTACTGGCGCGAGCTCGGGGTAGCGCTCATGCAGCAGGCGCAGGTCCGCGAGCCGGAACGGATGCTTCTCGATCGACACGTAGTGCAGCCGGCGACAACGCGATGCATCGCGCTGCCATGCTTGCCACGTGGCGAGGAAATTGAGCCCGAAGCCAAACCCCGTCTCGAGAATGACGAAGCGCTCGCGCCGTGCCCATCGCTCGGGCAGAGCGTTGCCCTTCAGGAACACGTGCTCGGCCTGCGCGATGCCGCCGTCGGCGCTGTGGTACACGTCGCCGAATGCAGCGGAGTAGGGTGTGTCGTCGCGGAAATCGAGCGTCGCGGGGACAAGCGCTGCCATGGCGCGAGTATCATTGACGCCCCTGCACGAGGCGTCAATGAACAAGCCCGCCGAATTTCCGTCCCAAGGTGTCAAGCTCGAGATCGTTCCCGTCTGGATCCATGGCAAGCCGGTGACGCCGCCGGGCCGCCATGGCGAAGTGTTCAACCCCGCCACCGGGCAGGTCACCAAGCGCGTGGTGTATGCCGACGCCGGGATCGTCGATTCAGCAGTTAAGGCGGCCGCGGCAGCATTTCCCGAATGGCGCGACACGCCGCCCTTGCGCCGCGCGCGCGTCATGCAGAAGTTCCTGCAGCTGCTGCAAGCCAACCAAAAGCAATTAGCGCGCATCGTCACCGAGGAGCACGGCAAGACGCTGCCCGACGCGATGGGCTCGGTGCAGCGCGGCATCGAGGTGGTCGAGTTCGCCTGCGGCATTCCGCATTTGCTGAAGGGCGAGTACGCCGAGAACGTGGGAACGCAGGTCGACACGCACACGCTGCGCCAGCCGGTCGGCGTCTGCGCCGGCATCACGCCGTTCAATTTCCCGGTGATGGTGCCGCTGTGGATGTTCCCGATGGCGATCGCCTGCGGCAACACGTTCATCCTCAAGCCCTCGGAGAAGGTCCCCTCGGCATCGGTGCGAATGGCCGAGCTGTTCAAGGAAGCAGGTTTGCCCGACGGCGTGTTGAACGTCCTGCACGGCGACAAGGTCGCGGTCGACGCGATGCTCAACCACCCGGGTATCCACGCCGTCTCCTTTGTGGGTTCGACGCCGATCGCCAGGTACATCTATGAAACTTGCGCTCGCACTGGGAAACGTGTGCAGGCCCTAGGCGGCGCGAAAAATCACGCCGTAGTGCTGCCGGACGCGGATCTCGAATTCGCCGCCGATGCTCTCATCGGCGCCGCGTATGGCTCCGCCGGTGAGCGTTGCATGGCGATCTCAGCCGTGGTCGCGGTGGGCGGCGCGGGCGACCCGCTGGTCAAGCTGCTCGCCGATAAGGCGAAGAAAATAAAAGTCGGCCCGGGCGATAAGGACGGCGTCGACATGGGCCCGCTCGTCACCTGCCAGCATCGCGACAAGGTCGCGGGCTACATCGACGCCGGCATCAAGGAAGGCGCGAAGATGGTGCTCGACGGACGCTCGCCCGCGGCGAAAGAAGGCTTCTTTCTCGGCACCACGCTCTTTGACCACGTGAAGCCGCAGATGAGCATTTACCGCGACGAGATTTTCGGGCCGGTGCTCGTCGTGCTGCGCGCCAACAGCATGGAGGAAGCCATTTCCCTCGTGAACCAGAACCCCTATGCGAACGGCACCGCGATCTTCACCGAGTCGGGCGGCGCGGCGCGGCGTTTCGCGGCGGAGATCCAGATCGGCATGGTCGGCATCAATGTCCCGATTCCCGTACCGGTGGCCTATTTCTCCTTCGGCGGGTGGAAGAACTCGCTCTTCGGCGACCTGCACGTGCACGGCACCGAGTCGGTGAAGTTCTATACCCGCACCAAGGTCGTGACCACGCGCTGGCCGCATCAGGACACGCCGGCGCCTGGCTTTCATATGCCAACGTTGGGCTAGACATGAAAACCATTGTCGCGGTCGCAGCCGCTGCGCTGGCCTTTTCGGTTCAGGCGCAGGAGTACCCGACCAAGACCATTCGCCTCATCATCCCGCTCACACCGGGCTCGGGCGCCGACATCGCGGGCCGCATCATCGGGCAGCGGCTGAACGAGCACTGGAAGCAGCCGGTGATCGTGGAGAACCGCCCGGGCGCGGGCGGCCAGATCGGCACCGCGGCGGTGGTGAAGGCAGAGCCCGACGGCCACACGCTGCTCGTGCAGTCGTCGTCGCACTCCGCGAACCCGGCGATCTACAAGAGCCTGCCCTACGACCCGCTCAAGGATCTCGCCGACGTCGCGATCCTCGGCAAGACGCCGTACGTAATGGTCACTGCGGCCAACGGGCCGTACAAGAACCTGAAGGCGCTGATCGAGGCGGCGAAGGCGAAGCCGGGCGAGATTCCCTTCGCGTCGGCGGGAGTCGGCACTTCGACGCATCTCGCCGCGGAATACCTGATCGCGCTCGCCGGCCTGAAGATGATCCACGTGCCGTTCAAGGGCTCGCCCGACGCGATGCAGGACGTGCTCGGCGGCCGCAGCTCCTTCTACATGGCGCCGATCAACGCCGGCATGAGCCTGGTGAAGGAAGGCAAGCTCACCGGCCTCGGCGTGTCGACCAGGGCGCGCGCCGAGGTGCTGCCCGAAGTGCCGACCATCGCCGAGCAGGGCCTCTACGACTACGACGTGACGCTCTGGTTCGGCATGTGGGCGCCCGCGGGCACGCCGGTGCCGGTGGTGCAGAAGCTGAATACCGCGATCAACGCGATCGTGCTCGAGCCCATCGTCAAGGAGCAGTTCGCGAAGCTCGGCATCCAGCCCGCGCCGATGAAGACCGAGGACTTCGCCAAGTTCGTGCGCAGCGAGATGGAGGTCTACAAGAAGATCGTGCAGCACGCGCACATCCCGCAGCAGTAAGCAGGAGGCCAGCATGGGCAAGATGGAATCGCCAGCCACCCTGGAAGAAGCACGCGCGTTCGTGAAACACGTCGAGTCGCTCTTCATGCCGTGGAACGTCGAGGCCATCGTCGCCGGGTTCACCGACGATTGCGTCGTGCGCTTCGGCGACATGCCCGAGATCCGCGGCAAGGAGGCGCTGGAGAAGTTCTTCCGCGCGCGCGCCGCGCGCCAGAAGGGCTATCGGCTGCGCAAAAAGCTGCACGCGCTGATGGGCGACACACTCGCCAACACCTGGGAAGGCGAATGGCAGGACGCGCAGACCGGGAAGCAGATGGGAGGCCGCGGCGTCGAGATCTGGGTGATGCGCGGCGGCAAGATCGCCGTGTGGGAAGCCGCTTTCAATGTCAAGGAAGCGGGCACCACCAGCAGCGTCGGCATCGTCTAGTGGACCTGATCTTCGCGCTCGTCCTCGGCACGGCGACCCCGGGCGGCGGCTTCCCGATCTACGGCGAGGCGTTTGCGGCGATGGTCAACGCGCAGGAGCCGAAGCTGCGCATCGAGCCGCGCAACACCAAGGGCAGCACCGAGAACGTGCCGCTCTTGGAAGCGAACCAGCTCGACCTCGCGCTCGTCGCGGGCGAGATCGCCACGGCAGCGCTCGCCAAGCCCAACACGCAATTGCGCATCATCGCGGCGATGTATTCCTCGCCGGGTCTGCTGGTAGTGCGACCCGACAGCGCCTATCGCTCGATCGCGGATCTGCGCGGGAAGAGCGTGGTGCTCGGCACGCAGGCCTCCGGCATCACGGCGCTCGGCCGCACGGTGTTCGACTCCCTGGGCGTGGAGATCAAGCCCATCTATTTGGAAAAAGCCGCCGACGGCCCGGCGATGCTGACCGACGGCCGCGCCGAAGCGCTCTGGGGCGCGGGCGTGGGCTGGCCGGCATTCAACGCGCTCGCCAAATCGGGCGCGCGCTTCATCGCGCCGAGCGCGCCCGAGATCGCCACCATCCTGCAGAAAAACCGCGCGCTGCAGCCCGTCACGCTGCCGGCGAAGAGCTACCCGGGACAGGACGCGCCGCTACCGTCGGTCGGTTCATGGAGCTACGTGCTCGCGAAGCCGGCACTGCCCGAAGCGGCGGCGTATCTCCTTGCGCGCGCGATCCATCGCGCCGAAGCGCCGTTCGCCGCGCGCCTCGAGCAGGCGCGCGAGACGACGATGGCGAACACCGTCGCCGCGGCGTCGCGGCCCGAGCTCATCCATCCGGGCGTGCGGCGCTACCTAGCCGAAGCGGGACTCCGCTAATCCTGTCACGCCGGGCGCGAGCGCGAAGAGGCCCGCGCGCTCGGCGCTCGTGATGTAGAGCGTGTCGAGGTGCGAGCCGCCGAAACAGCAGCAGGTCGGATTTTTCGCCGGCACCTCGACCACGCGATCGACCTTGCCCGCCGGCGTGTAGCGCACGACGCGCGCCGCGCCCCATTCCGCGTTCCACAGGCAGCCCTCGGCGTCGACGCACGAGCCGTCCGGGAAGCCCGGATGCGGCGCGGCGAAGAGGCGTTCGCCGGAAAACTCGCCGCGCCCGGCGTCGTAGTCGAACGCCCAGATCTTGTGCCGCGGGCTGTCGGCAAAGTACATGGTGCGGCCATCGGGGCTCCAGGCGAGGCTGTTCGGCACCTGGATCCCGCTCCTGAACGAGCGGCAGGTGCCGTCGCCATCCACGCGGTAGAGGATGCCCTTCGGCGGGAAATCGGGCTCCGCGAGCGTGCCGACCCAGAAGCGACCGGCGCGGTCGCAGCGCCCGTCGTTGAAGCGCAGCCCCGCCGCATGATCGTCGGGCCTGACGAGCAGCTTCGGCGCCTCGGTGCCGAGCAGGAACACGCCGCTTTGCAGCGCGACGAGCAGCCCGCCTTCGCGGCGCAGTGCGATGCTGCCCGGCGGCTCGGGCATCGGCAGCACCCGTACGCTGTCGCCGTCGTAGCGCTTGACGGCGCGGCCGTGGATATCGACCCACCACAGCGCGCTCATGCGCTCGTCCCAGATCGGGCATTCGCCGAGCTGCTCGCCGCTGTCCAACACGCGCTCGGCGCGAAGGCTCATTGCGTCAGAATATAAAGCATGGACTATCCGGACAGCGGCGGCGCCGGCACACCGGTCGTCTTCCTGCACGCGGCGACCGGTCACAGCGCGATGTGGGAGCACCAGCTGCCGGCGTTCACCGCCGCCGGCTACCGCTGCATCGCGTTCGACCGGAGCGCCGAGGGCTTCGCCTCCGATCAAGTTGAAGCCATGGCGACGAAGCTCGCCCTGCCGCGCTTTCATCTCGTCGGCACTGCCGCGGGCGCGATCATCGCAGTCGACTATGCGCTCTCCCATGCCGAGCGATTGCGCAGCCTGGTGATCGCGAACAGCATCGTCGGCGTGCAGGATGAGGATTACCTCGAGATGTCGCGACGGCTGCGGCCATCGCCGCAGTTCGACAAGCTGCCGGGCGATTTCCGCGAGCTCGGGCCTTCATACCGTGCGGCCAATGCCGAAGGCACGAAGCGCTGGGACAAGCTAGCGCATGCCAAGCCTCGCGTCTCCTACACGATGCGCAACCGCATCACCTATGCCGCGCTCGAGACGATCAGGACGCCGACGCTGCTCCTCACCGGCGACGCCGATCTCTACATGCCGCCGTCCGTGCTGCGGCTCCTCGCCGCGCGCATCCGCGGCAGCGAGTCAGTGGTGGTGCCGGAGTGCGGCCACTCAGCGTACTGGGAGCAGCCGGAAATCTTCAACCGCGCCGTGCTGGAGTTTTTGAAGAAGTACTAGTGCAGGTGCGGCTTCTTGAGGAAGTCGCTGCGCTCGGCGGAGTTGACCAGCACTTCCTTGGTGGTCGTTTCGCGCAGGAGCTTCAAAGGCACGCGCGCACCCGCGTTGCCGCAGGCCCAGATGCGCCGGAAGAGATCGGCGAGGCTCGCGGGCTTGCCGCCGGCGACCTCGAGCACGGCATCGCCTACTTTCACTCCGGCTTTCTCCGCCGGTCCGCCGGGCGCGAGGCCCGCGACCACCAGGCGCGCGCCGGCTTCGGTCGCATACAGGCCGAGCCAGGGGCGCGGCGGGCGGTTGGGCCGGCCAAACTTCACCATGTCATCGAGCACCGGCGCGAGGATGTCGATCGGCACGATCATGTTGCCCTGGATGGTGCCGGCGTCGATCTTCTCCTGCACGAGGAGCGAGCCGATGCCGAGGAGCTTGCCCTCCGCGCCGATCAGCGCGGCGCCGCCCCACTGCGGATGCGCGGGCGCGGTGAAGAGCGCCTCGTCCAGCACGTACTCCCAGTAGCCCGCGAACTCGCGCTTGGCGAACACCGTCGCCTTGAGCGAGTGCACGGAGCCGCCGTGCCCCGCCATGACCACGTTTTCGCCGACTCGCACCGAGGCGACGCTGCCGCGCTCGATCGGCCGCACGCCGAGCTTGCCGAGCGGATGCACCAGGCCGAAGCCGGTCGTCTGGTCGTAGGCGACCGGAAAGCCGCCGACCACCGCACCCTTGTTCGTGGTGAGCCAGAGGGTGCTCGCCTCGGTGATGAGGTAGCCGATGGTGAGCACCAGGCCGTCGTCGCGGATGACGACGCCGCTGCCGGCGCGCAGCGTGCCGAGGATCTGCGCGGTGAAGGCATCGTCGGGGATCTCGGCGCGCAGCCCGACGACGCAATCGAGCGCCCGCTCGAGGTCGAAGCGCCACTCCTCGGGCCGCGGCCGCATCTCGACCGGAAAGGCCCAGTCGCCTTCTTTCTTCGCCATGGCTAGATTCTAAGTCCTGCCGGTTAGATTCTCAGCCCGGTGGCGGCGTCGAACAGATGAACTTGGCTTGCTTGCGGTGCAAGGAAGATGCGCTCGCCCGGGCCGGCGTTGGAGCGGCCGCGCGTCATCACCGTGAGCGGCGTCTCGCCGATCTTGACGAGCAGCTCGGTCTCGGCGCCCATCGGCTCGACCACGATGACTTCCGCCGCGATTGTTCCTTCGGCGCCGGCGGCCGCCGGCTCCAGATGCTCCGGCCGGATGCCATATTTGACGCGCTGGCCCTCGGCGCCGCCGCGCGCCGGCCAGCGCGCCCCGAGCGCCTCGACGCTGCCGGCTTTCACCGCGCCGTCGAACACGTTCATCGCCGGCGAGCCGATGAACTGGGCGACGAACAGGTTCGCCGGCCGGTCGTAGAGCTCGAGCGGCTCGCCGAGCTGCTCGATCCTGCCGTCGTGCATCACCGCGATGCGGTCGGCCATGGTCATCGCCTCGACCTGGTCGTGCGTGACGTACACGGTGGTGGTCTTCAGGCGCTGGTGCAGCGCCTTGATCTCCGAGCGCATGGCGACGCGCAGCTTGGCGTCGAGGTTGGAGAGCGGCTCGTCGAACAGGAACACCTTCGGGTCGCGCACGATCGCGCGGCCCATCGCGACGCGCTGGCGCTGGCCGCCCGAGAGCTCGCGCGGATAGCGCTGCAAGTACGCTTCCAGGTTGAGGATCTTTGCCGCGGTCGCGACCCGCTCGTCGATCAGCTGGCGGCGCTCCTTGCGCAGGCGCAGCGAGAAGCCCATGTTGTCGCGCACCGTCATGTGCGGATACAGCGCGTAGCTCTGGAACACCATCGCGATGTCGCGATCCTTCGAATCGAGATCGTTGACTGTTTTGCTATCGATCGCGATCGTGCCTGCGGTAATTTCCTCGAGGCCGGCGAGCATCCTGAACCTTGATCCCTATCTCGACCGCTATCCGCGCGAGCTTTCCGGTGGTCAGCGCCAACGGGTCGCGATGGGGCGCGCAATCGTCCGCGATCCAAAGGTTTTTCTGTTCGACGAGCCGCTGTCCAATCTGGATGCCAAGCTGCGGGTGGCGATGCGCGCCGAGATCAAGGCACTGCACCAGCGGCTCAAGACGACGACCGTATACGTGACGCACGATCAGATCGAGGCGATGACGATGGCGGATCGCATCGTCGTCATGCACGATGGGCGCATCGAGCAGATCGGCGAGCCGCTCGAGCTCTACGATCGTCCCGACAATCTGTTCGTCGCGCAATTCATCGGCTCGCCCGCAATGAACCTCGTCAACGGAACGCTGCGACGGAGCAATGGCAAGGCGTACGTGGAAGCATCGGGCGGTATTCGCTGGCCGGTCGTTCGCGGGCCGGGCGCCGACGGTCAGGCAGTGATGCTCGGCGTTCGTCCGGAACATCTGACGATCGCCGAACCGTCCGGTGACGCGGTGGCAGGCGAAATCATCGTCGTCGAGCCGATGGGCGCCGAGACCGAGCTGCTGATCAAGGCCGGCGATGAGCAGGTCACGCTGATGACCAACGGCAGACCGAACGTCAATCCGGGCGAGCGGATCGGACTCGCGCTCGATCCTGCGGCGATTCATTTGTTCGATCAGAAGACAGGACAACGGTTGGCAGCATGAGCAATTCTTCGAAGCGCAAACTCCGTTCGCAGGCGTGGTTCGGCCGCCACGACCGCGACGGTCTCGTCCACCGCTCGTGGATGAAGAACCAGGGAATCCCCCACGATCAGTTCGATGGCCGCCCCGTGATCGGCATTTGCAACACGTGGTCGCAGGCGACGCCGTGCAATGCGCATTTCCGCGAGTTGGCCGAGCACGTCCGCTTCGGTGTTCTCGATGCCGGCGGATTTCCGATCGAGTTTCCGGTGATGAGCCTGGGCGAGACGCTGATGCGCCCGACGACGATGCTGTTTCGCAATCAAGCCGCGATGGACGTCGAGGAATCGATTCGCGCCAATCCGTTCGACGGCGTCGTGTTGCTGATGGGCTGCGACAAGACGACGCCGTCGCTGCTGATGGGTGCGGCCAGCGTCGACCTGCCGACCATCGGCGTGTCGGGCGGCCCGATGCTCAACGGCAAGTGGCGCGGCCAGGAGCTGGGCTCCGGCACCGGCGTATGGAGCATGAGCGAGCAGGTGCGTGCGGGCACGCTCAAGCTCAGCGACTTCCTCGATGCCGAAAGCTGCATGCACCGCAGCCACGGCCACTGCATGACGATGGGCACCGCCAGCACGATGGCGAGCATGGTCGAGGCGCTCGGCGTCGGGCTGCCGGGCAACGCGGCGTACCCGGCCGTCGACGGCCGGCGCAACGTGCTCGCCCGCATGGCGGGCCGGCGCATCGTCGACATGGTCCACGAGGACCAGAAGCTGTCGCAGATCCTCACCCGCGAGGCGTTCGAGAACGC
>DASXRW010000507.1:0-1962 GCA_036506355.1 Burkholderiales bacterium | reverse complement strand
CAGCCCGCCTCCATCGCGCGCCGCGCGCGCGATAGCACCAGGCGTTCGACATCGACCGAGAAGCCAAAATCGTCCAGGTCGCCGCGGTCGAGGCTGGTGAGCACCGTCACCGCGAGGATTTTCACCTCGCCTTTTTCCGCCACCGCGGCGCGCATCATCGACTGGTTGCCGTGCACCGTGGCGAAGGTGAGTCCCCTGCCCCGCAGATTCGCGACGGCGCGGCCGACGGTCTCCGGGATGTCGTACATCTTGAGATCGGCGAACACCTGGTTGCCGCGCTTCACCAGCCAGTCGACCAGCTCGAAATAACCCTCGGCGACGAACAGCTCCAGCCCGATCTTGTAGAAGCACGCCGCCGGGCCCAGTTTTTCAACCAGCGCCCGCGCTTCCGCAGCCGTGGGCACGTCGAGCGCGACGATGAGGCGTTCGCGGCGCGGAATGTTGGTCATTGCTTTTGGCCCCCTGATAAGGGGGCCGTGAGTCGCAGGCGAGCGGGGGGTTTGATTTTCGGAAAACCGAAAACCCCCCGCTCGCAAAGCTCGCTTCCCCCCTTTTCAGGGGGGCGGCAAAACGCGGGGCTCATCGGCTTTCTCCTTGTGCAGAAAATCGCGCAACGATAATCCAAGATCGGCCTCGGGCACGCCGACCGCGTCGGCGTCGAACACGAAGGCGCGGTAGATCTCGGCGACCTTGATGGTCGCGGCATCGCGCGCGAGCACCCAGCCGTCGCGCTCGGTGCGCGCGGCCCAGCCGAGCGCGCCGGCGCGCTCGAGGATGCGCTCGCAGCGGTCGGGCAGGATGCGAAGCTGGCGCGCGAGCGCATTCAGCGGCACCACGCGGCCCTCCTGGTGCGCGCGCGCGAGCGCGCTCAGCACGCCGAGCGCGTCGGCGAGCTCCTCGCCGGGAACGCGGTGGCGCTCCGGCTTGGCGCGAACTACCGGCAGCATGGCGGTGAAGATCGCGCCCGTCAGCACGACGAGCCACGAGAGGTAGAGCCAGATGAGGAAGATCGGGATCGTCGCAAAGGCGCCGTAGATCAGGGTATACGTCGGCACCTTGCTGAGATAAATGGCGAAGCCGCGCTTCGCGATCTCGAAGCCGAGCCCGGCGAGCGTGCCGCCGAGCAGCGCGTGGCGCCACTCGACGCGGCGCGCCGGCACCACGCCGTAGAGCAGCATCAGCGCGCCGCAAGTCAACACGAAAGGCACCACGCCGAAGAGCGCGTCGGCGACGACGTCGAGCTGCAGCGCCCCGAGCGAGCGGCGCAGCGCAAAGTAGGTGCTCGAGAGGCTCGCGCCGATGAGCAGCGGCCCGAGCGTGATCACCGCCCAGTAGATGAAGATGTTCTGCAGGATGGTGCGGCGCCGCTGCACGCGGAAGATGCGGTTCAACGCATTGTCGACCGTGAGCATCAGCATCACGGCGGTCACCACGAACCCGGCGATGCCGATCGCGGTGAGGCGCGCCGCGTTCTGCGTGAAGGAGTTGATCTGGTCGATGATGGTCTCGACCGCGGGGGTGTCGGGCAGCACGTTCTCGAGGACGAAGAGCTGCAGCGAGCCGATCCACTCGTCGAACACCGGGAAGGCGGTGGTGATGCCGAGCGCGACGGTGAAAAGCGGCACCAGCGAGAGCAGCGTGGTGTAGGTCAGGCTGCCGGCCGTCTGCGTCGCGCGCTCTTCGCGAAAGCGCGTCACCAGCGCGACGAAAAACTCCCAGGCGGCGCGCACCTCCTGTCTCATCAATCCTTTTATCATACCGGCTCGCCATGCCCCGCGTCGTGTTCACCTCCCACCTGCAGCGCCACGTGCGCTGCGCCGAGTCCGAGGTGAACGCCGCGACCGTCGGCGCCGCGCTCGAAGCGGTGTTCAGCGCGCAGCCGCAGGTGCGCGGCTACGTGCTCGACGAGCAGGGCGAGCTGCGCAAGCATGTCTTCGTCTTCGTCGACGGCCGGCGCGCGGG
>DASXRW010000506.1:0-2527 GCA_036506355.1 Burkholderiales bacterium | reverse complement strand
CGCCCAATCCGCCGTAAAGCAGATCGTTGCCGGCACCGCCGTAGATGTTGTCGTTGCCGTCGGTGCCGACGAGATTGTCGGCGCCAGAGGTGCCGACGATCACGTTGTCGTAGGTCGTCACCGGCCCGGGATTGACCAGATCCGGATTCGGAGCCGGGTTGTAGTCCTCGGGGTTGTTCGGATAGCCGCCGGTGTAGTCGTAGTAAATGGGCATGCGGTGGTTCCTATCGTTCGATCAGCGCCTCGCCCGTCGTCCTGCGGATCGGGTCGAGGAAGAATTCGATGATGCGGCGGCGCGCGGTGGCGATCTCGGCGGTCACCGCCATGCCGGGCGTAAGGCTCACCTCCCGCTCGTCGACGTGGATCGCGGGCTTCTCCAGCCTGACGCGCGCCTGGAACACGAGGCCGCGCTTGTCGTCCTGGATCGCATCGCTCGAGACGAAGCTGACGGTGCCGGGGATCGTGCCGTAGCGCGTGAACGGGAAGGTGTCGACCTTCACCTCGACGTGCTGGCCGACCTTGACGAAGCCGACGTCGCGGTTTTCCAGCAGCGCTTCCACCTCCGCCTGATATTCGCTTGGCGTGATGACCATGAGCGTCTGCGCGGGCGTCACCACGCCGCCGATGGTGTGCACCGCGAGCTGCTGCACCACGCCGTCGACCGGCGCGGTGAGCGTCTGCTGGCTCTGGCGCGTCTGCGCCCTCACCAGGTCCTGCGCGAGCAGCGCCGCGCGCTTGTCGGCGTCGACCTTGGCGTTGATCTCGGCGCGTTCGAACTCCGCCACCAGACTCTCGCGGCGGCGGCGCGCTTCTTCGACCGCGGCGGCGAGCTGCGCGACGCGCGCCCGCTGGAAGGCGAGGTCGCGCTCGTTCTCGATGCGCGCCTGCTCGCGCTCGAGATAGCCGTGCTGCGAAACGAACTTCTGCTCGACCAGGTTCTTGTAGTCCTCGGCGCGGCGCTGCGCGATCGGCAGCGTCTGCTCGAGCTTGTTCGCCAGCTCTCTCACCGCATTGAGCTCCGCGGTGCGGCGCACGATCTCGGCGTCGAACTCGGCGAGCTTCGCGCGGTGCTCCTGGTACTGGCTCGCCATCGCGCGCGCTTCGGAGTCCACCAGGGCCTTCGGCGTGCCCGCGGGCGCCTTGAGCTCGCGTGTGCCTCGCGCCAGCGCCTCGTGCCGTGCCGCCTCCAGACGCGCCGCCATCAGCGCTTCGCGCTGGCGCGCCGTATCAGCCACGGTCGCGGTGGCGGCGGCTTCGAGCTCGATCAGCACGTCGCCCGCCTTCACCTTCTGGCCGTCGGCCACGAGGATGCGCTTCACCACGCCCACCTCGGCGGGTTGGATCAGCTTGGTCTTGTCGGCGGCAATGACCTTGCCCGGCGCCACGGCGACCAGATCGATCTTGCCGATGCACGACCAGCCGATGGCAAAGGCGAGAGCCGCCACGATGGCCCAGAGCACCGCGCGCGGCAGTGCCGGCGGCGGCGTCTCGACGAGTTCGAGCGCCGCGGGCAGGAATTCGCGTTCGAGCGGCGTTCTCATCCGGCCTGGAGCGCGTGCAAGCGGGCGTAGCGGCCGCCCGGACGGTTGACGAGCTCGGCGTGCGTGCCCTGCTCGACGAGCTCGCCGCGCTCCATGACGAGGAGGCGCTGGGCGTCGCGCACGGCCGAGAGGCGGTGGGCGATGATGATCACCGTGCGCCCCTTGGCGATGAAGCGCATGTTGTCCTGGATCACGCGCTCCGATTCGTAATCGAGCGACGAGGTCGCTTCATCGAGGATCAGGATGCGCGGGTTGGTCATCAGCGCGCGCGCGATCGCGATGCGCTGGCGCTGGCCGCCGGAGAGCGTCGCGCCCTGCTCGCCCACCAGCGTGTCGTAGCCCTCGGGCAATTCGAGGATGAACTCGTGCGCGCCGGCGAGTTTCGCCGCCTGGATCACCGCCGCCATCGGTGCGCCGGGGTCGGCGAGCGCGATGTTCTCGCGGATCGAGCGCGCGAAGAGGCGGCTTTCCTGCAGCACCACGCCGATCTGCCGGCGCAGCCACGCCGGATCGGCGAGCGCCAGGTCGACGCCGTCGACCAGCACGCGGCCGCGCTCCGGGACGTACAGGCGCTGCACCAGCTTCGCCAGCGTGCTCTTGCCGCAGCCCGAGCGGCCGACGATGCCGAGTACTTCGCCGGGCTTGAGGCGAAAGGAAACGCCGCGCAACACTTCGGAGGCCTCGGGCCGGTAGCGGAAATGCACGTCCTCGAACTCGATCGCGCCCAGGATGGCGGGGAGTTGCGCGCGCGAGCCGCGTGCAACGTCGGGCCGGGTATTCAGGATGTCGCCCAGGCGCGCGACCGAGATGCCGGTCTGCTGCAGGTCCTGCCAGAGCTGCGCCAGGCGCAGCACCGGCTGCGCCAGGCGGCTGGCGAGCATGTTGAACGCCACGAGGCCGCCGACGGTCATGGCACCGTCGATCACCTGCAGCGCGCCGAGCCAGAGGATGCCGACGGTGACGAGCTTCTGCACGAGGTGGATGCC
>DASXRW010000505.1:0-3557 GCA_036506355.1 Burkholderiales bacterium | reverse complement strand
ACGCAAGCGGCGTGCCGCGAAGTGGTGGTCCGTCCAGCCTACCGGGGGTTTGTTGCAGCCATTCCAGCTACCCGAGGAAGTAGCGCGGGATCCAGCTCGACAGGCCGGGAACCAGGATCACGAGGACCAGCACCAGGCATTCGGCGGTAAAGAAGGTCCAGACGTGCCGGTTGGTGTCGTCGAGCGTGGTCTGGGCGATGTTGGTGGTGACGAAGAGCAGCGGCGCCGTGGGCGGCGAGACGGCGCCGATCTGGTTGCAGATCACCATCACCAAGCCCATCTGGATCGGGTCGATGCCGTAGCGCTTGGAGAGCTCCACCGCGACCGGGGCGAACACCAGCAGGATGGCGAGCGAGTCGACGAAGGTGCCGAGCGCCACCATCACCACGGCGAAGACCAAGAGCACCATCACCGGGCTCTGCGCGGCCGAGGTGACCCACTTGACCGCCATGTCGTTGAACTGCATGTAGGCGAGCAGCCAGCCCATCGCGCCGGAGACCGCGATCACCGCCGAGACCATCGTGGTGGTGATGGCGGCCTCGACGAAGATGTTGACGAGGTCGCCGAGCCTGATCTTGCGGTAGAAGAAGAACCCGACGATGAAGGCATAGAGGCAGGCCACTACCCCCGCCTCGGTGGCGGTGAAGACGCCCGAGAGAATGCCGCCGACGATGATCACCGGCGCCACCAGCGCCGGCCACACGGTTTTCAGCGACTCGACGATGGCGGCGGGGCGGAAGCTGCCGTGGATCTGGCGCAGCTCCGGGTAATTCGGGTGGTAGCTGTAGAGCTTGACGGTCGCCATCAGGAAAAGCCCGATCAGGATCCCCGGGATGATCCCGCCCAGAAACAGCCCGCCGATCGACACCTGCGCGATGGCGCCGTACACCACCATCGTCATGCTCGGCGGAATGATGGCGCCGATGGTGCCGGCGCAGGCGATGAGCGCAGCGGCGAAGCCGGCCTTGTAGCCCGAGCGCTTCATCGTCGGGATGACGATCGCCGAGATCGCGGAGGCATCGGCGGTCGACGAGCCCGAGATGCCGGCGAACACCATGCTCGCCACCACCGAGGCGTGCGCGAGCCCGGCCCGGAAGTGGCCGACCAGCACGCGCGAGAAATCGACCAGCTGCTGGCTCATGCCGCCGGCGGACATGAGCGACCCCGCGAGGATGAAGAACGGCAGCGCGAGCAGCGTGTAGGAATCGAGCTGCGCGAAGGTCTTCTGCGCGAAGAGCGGCAGCACGATGCCGGGCTCGGCGGCGATGCCGACGAAGCCGACCAGCGCGATGCAAAGCAGGATCGGGATGCCGATCAGCATCGCCGCGAGCAGCAGCCCCAGCATCAGCCAGATCATCATGGCGCGTAGCGGAAGAGCCGCCGCAGCACGACCAGCAGCAGATAGGCGCCGCCGATGACCATGCCGTAATACGGATAGCTCATCGGGATCTCGAGGCCCGGCGAGTACTGCAGCTTCGCCACCTCGGAGACCCGCCAGCCGAGCCACGCCAGCGCGACCGCGAACCAGATCCACAGGAGCTCGATGACGACGTCGAACACCCGCCGCGCGCGCGGCGGCAGCATGCTGGAGAACGACTCCACCGAGAGGTGCGCGCCGCGCCGGTAGGCGATGGCGATGGCGAGGAACACGATCCAGACGTGGCAGAAGATCTGGAACTCCTCGCTCCAGGAGAGCGACTGGTTGAGGACGAAGCGGTTGAACACCTGGAGCAGTCCCACCAGGCACATCGCCGCGAAGATCGCCGCGACGCCGTGCTCGACGCCGCGGTCGATCCACGCCAGGACTCTTTTCATCCCGGCGTCTTGCGGATCTGCTCCAGCAGCTTCTCGGCGCCAAATTCCTTGGCGAGCTCGTCCTGCGCCTGCAGCGCGGACTTGACGAGCGGCGCGGTATCGATCTCGTTCACCTTCATGCCGAGCTTCTTTACCTGCGCGAGCGCCTCGGCTTCGCGCTGCGGCGCCATCTCGCGCACCACCTTGGCGGCGCCGGTCGCCGCCTGCTGCAGCGCGCTTTGCTCGGCCGGGCCGAGCCTCTTCCATTCCGCGAGCGAGAACACCAGGAAGGTCGGATCCATCAGGTGGCGCGTGAGCGCGATGCAGCAGGCGACCTCGTTGAACTTGAACGAGATGGTCGTGGCCACGGTGTGCTCATAGCCGTCGAGCACGCCGCTCTGCAGCGAGGTGTAGATTTCGCCGAAATTCATCGGCGTGGCGTTCGCGCCCATCGAGTTGATCGCGGCGACGAACACCTTGGTCGGGATGGTGCGGATCTTGAGGCCCTTGAGGTCGGCGGGCTGCTTCACTTCCTTTTTCGCCGTGACGACGTTGCGAAAGCCCCAGCTCACCGCCCACGACAGCACCTTGAAGCCGGCCTTCTCCATGTCCTGGTCGAGCTCCTTGCCGACCGGCCCGTCGAGCACGCGCAGCGCGTGCTCGTAGCTCTTCCACTCGAAGGGCAGGCCGAGCACGCCCAGGCGGCGCACGAAGGAGGCGTATTCGGCCGGACCGCCCGTGGTGCCGGCGGCGCCCGAGCCCAGGCGCATCGCCTCGATCACCTCGCGCGTCTGGCCGAGCTGGCTCGCGGCGAACACTTTCACCTCGATCGTGGCTTGGGCCGCATTCGAGCGGTCCTGGAACTCGACCGCGAGCTTGGTGTTGTCGACGTTGGTGTCGTTCGGCCCGGCGGTGTGGATGCGCAGGATCTTCTTTGCCGGCTGCGCCAGCGCACCGCAGGCGATAGTCAATGAAGCGATCAGGACGATAAAGCGCATGCTGCCCTCCTCCTCAGATGGACTTGCGTTTGGGACGAAAAGCCGGTTCCAGATCGCGCACGGTGCCCGCGAGCAGCGTGCGCATCGCGCGCTCGGCGGCGTCGGGGTCGCGCTTGCGGATGGCGCGCGCGACCGCGCGGTGCTCGGCGAGCGACTTCTCGTACGACTCGCGCGCGTTGGAGCTGGTCCGAAAGAGCGCGAGCAGCGCGGTGCGGATGGTGATGGCGAGGCGCATCAGCAGCACGTTGCCGGAAGCGGCGATGATCGCCTCGTGGAACGCGAGGTCGTGGCGGTTGCAGGCCTCGATGTCGTGCGGCAGCGAATCGGCCATGCCCTGCCAGGCGCGCTCGATCTCGATAATCTGCGCGGGGCTCGCACGCTGCGCGGCGAGCCGCGCCGCCGCGGGCTCGAACACCTGGCGCGCTTCCACGAGGCCGATGAGGAACTCATGGTCGGGCGGCGCTGCGGCCATCCAGCGCAGCACGTCGTGGTCGAGCACGTCCCAGTGGCTGCGGCCGAGCGCGATGGTGCCGCGCCGCGTGCGCGATTCGACCAGCCCCTTGCGCGCGAGCGCCTTCAGGCCTTCGCGCAGCGACGGCCGGCTGATGCGCAGCTTGCGGGCGAGCTCGTCCTCGGTGGGAAGGCGCGCGCCCGGCGCGTAGCGCCCGGCCACGATGCGATGGCCGAGCTTGTCGAGGACGCTTTCCGCCTTGCCTGCCATTTGTCTGACCAATGAATCTATTAGTCAGACAATACGAATTTACG
>DASXRW010000504.1:0-7489 GCA_036506355.1 Burkholderiales bacterium | reverse complement strand
GCGGCGTCGCTGATCTTCAGCCTGTACGGCATCTTCGGCTCGTGCGTCACCTCGGCCGCCACCGGCGTGGTGCTCCAAAACCGCAGCGCCTATTTCTCGCTCGATCCGGGGCATCCCAACCGGCTCGAACCGGGCAAGGTGCCGATGCACACGCTGATCGCGTCGCTGGCGTTCAAAGAGGAAAAGCTATGGGCCGCGCTCGGCTGCATGGGCGCGGACGGCCAGCCGCAGATCCACCTGCAGGCCTACGTGGCGATGATCGACTACGGCCGCGGCATCCAGGAGGCGGTGGCCGGCCCGCGCTGGCTGTCGGGCCGCTTCGCGCTGGGCGAGGCGCGCGACACGCTGCACATCGAGGCGCGCTATCCGCGCGAGACGATCGACCAGCTCGAGCGCCGCGGCCACACGGTCGAGCGCTGGGGCGACTGGAACGAGCTCGCCGGCCACGCCCACGGCATCACCATCGATGGCGATAGCGGCGTGCTCGCGGGCGGCGCCGATCCACGAAGCGATGGCGCTGCCTCAGGTTACTAAGGGCTATTGAGCATGTTCACCCTGCTCGCCGAGCGCAAAATCGCCGAGGCGATCGCCAACGGCGAGCTCGACGGCCTGCCCGGCGCCGGGCGTCCGCTCGAGCTGGACGATGATTCGCTGATACCGGAAGACCTGCGAGCGGCCTACCGCATCCTGAGAAACGCGGGCTACATCCCGCCCGAGGTCGAGACGCTGAACCAGATCAGCCAGCTCGAGCGCCTGGTGAGCGAAGCGCCCGATACCGATGGGCGCACGCGCATCCTGCGAAAGCTGGCGCTACTCAGGATGGCTGCGGAAGCTCGGCCGGACCGTAGACGAGCGAGAACGCGGCGTCTTCGGGGATAGGCGGCAGCGCCGCCTCCCAGGCGGCGTGCTGGCGTTTCAGCTCGGCGAGCATTTCGGGCTGGCGCCTGGCGAGGTTGGCGCGCTCGCGCTCATCGCGCGCCAGGTTGAACAGGTATTCGTAGCCGTCGATCGAGAGGAATTTCCAGTCGCCGGCGCGCATCGCCTTCTGCGCACGGAATTTCATCCGCCAGAAGAGCTCGCGCTCGAACGTTCTTTCCGGCTGCTCGAGCACCGGCGCGAGATCGATGCCGTCAAGCGGATAGCGCGCATCGGCCGCGGCATCTGCGGCGGCGAGAAATGTCGGCACCCAATCCATCGTGATGACGAGCTGCGCCGTGACGCCGCCCGGCTTCACCTGCGCAGGCCAGCGCACGATATACGGCACGCGGATGCCGCCTTCCAGGAGATCCATCTTCTTGCCGATCAGCGGCCAGGTGTCCGAGAACCGCTCGCCGCCGTTGTCGCTGGTGAAGACGACCAGCGTGTTCTCCGCGGCGCCGCTCGCGCGCAGCGCCTCGAGCACCTGGCCGATGCCCTCGTCCATGTGCCGGATCATCGTCGCGTACGTGCGCACCGAGCCGCCGTCGGTGTGGAAGATCTTCTCGAGGCGCCGCGCCTCGGCCTCGTCATCGCGCGTCTCCCAGGGCCAATGCGGCGCGGTGTAGTGCAGCGAAAGCAGAAAGGGTTTGTCGCGCCGCCGGCGGATGTAATCGACGGCACGCTCGGTGAGGAGGTCGGTGAGATATCCGGTGCGTTCGCACTCGCGCTCGCCTTCCCACAGGTCATGCGCGCCGGTGCTGTCGCGGTGAGTGAAGTAGTCGAGGCCGCCCGAAAGCGCGCCAAAGAACTCCTGGTAGCCGCTCTTGAGCGGACCGAAGTGCGGCAGCCAGCCGAGATGCCACTTGCCGACGAGCGCAGTGGCGTAACCGGCAGCGGCGAGCAGCGAGGGAAGGGTCGGATGCGCGGGCGGCAGGCCGAGCGTGGCGCTGCCGCGCCGCGCGCTCGCGATCGGCTCGTCCGCGCCGCCGCGCAGCCGGTGCTGCCAGCGGCCGGTCATCAGCGCGAAGCGCGTCGGCGAGCACACCGACGAGTTCGCGTAGCCCTGCGTGAAGCGCAGGCCCTCGGCCGCCATGCGGTCGAGGATCGGCGAGCAGGCGAGACGTCCGCCGTAGCAGCCGAGGTCGGCATAGCCGAGGTCGTCGGCCAGGATAAAGACGAAATTCGCACGCAAGCTACTCGCCCTTGACGCCGGTCTCGCGGATGACCTTGCCCCATGCCGCGTGACCCTCGCGCATCATCATGCCGAACTCCTCGGGCGTGCCGCCGGTCGGAAAGATGCGCGCGGCGCGCAGTGTACTGGCGACCTGCGGATCCTTGAGGATCTTGAGGGTCTCGGCGTTAAGCCGCTGGATCGGCTCGCGCGGCGTGCGCGCCGGCACGAGGAGCCCGTACCAGAAGGGCAGGCTCTTCTGGTCGAAGCCCTTGACGCCCTGCGCGTCGAGGCTCGCCGCGTTCGGCAGTTCCGGCACGCGGTCGGCGAGGTAGACGCCGAGCGCCTTGAGTTTTCCGGCCTGCACCTGGGCGAGCGCGCCGGTGGTCGGCGTGAACATCAACTGGGTCTCGCCGGCGAGCACGCTGCGGATCGCCTCGGCGTTGCCCTTGTACGGCACGTGCGTGAGCTGCACGCCGGTCTGGCGGCTGAAATACTCGGCCGTGAGATGACCGGGCGAAGCCTTGCCCGCGGAGGCGTAGTTGACGCGGCCGGGATTCGCCTTGGCATAGGCGATCAGATCACGCACCGAATCCGCCGGCACCGACGGGTGGACGATCAGCACCGAATCGGAAGTCGCGAGCGCCATGACCGGCGCGAAATCCTTGAGCGGGTCGTACGGCAACTTGTCATAGAGGTGCGGATTGCTGGTGATGATGCTGAAGAGCGTGAGCAGCGCCGTATGCCCATCGGGTGCCGCGCGCGCCACTTCCGCAGCGCCGATGTTGCCCGCGGCACCGGGTTTGTTCTCGACGATCACCGGCTTGCCGAGCGCGGTGCCCAGGCGCTCCGAGAGCACGCGGCCGAGAAGATCGAGCGGCCCGCCGGGCGGGAAGGGATTGACGAAGCGGACCGGCTTCGAGGGATAAGTCTGCGCCGCCGCCTGGAAGGCGGCCAGCGCAAGGACCAGAACAGCCAGGCGCTTCACGCGCCCATTATTACTTAACGAGCTTGCTTTCGTGCTCCGAGATGGCGCGCTTGAGATCGCTGTACTCGCTGCAGCCGAAGAAGCAGAGCTTGTCGAGCGCGCCGAGGTGCTCCTTCGCCTTGGCGACGTTGCCGACCATCAGGTAAGCCTCCCCGAGATACTCGTGCGCGCCCTTGTGCTTCGGGTCGAGCCGCAGCGCCTCGTTGTAATGCTTGAAGACGAGATCCATCTCCTGCGCGCCACTCTTGCGCAGCGAATACGCATAGAGGCTGTGGTAATCGGCATTGCGCGGATCGCTCGCCAGCGCGTCCTTCATCGCTGCCGCCGCCGACTTCCAGTCCTGGCGCTCGCTCGCGGCCGTGTAGCGATCCATCATGGGATCGGAGCGGGTCGACGACGACCCCGGCGTGTCGGCGGCGAGCGCCGCGTGGCATGCAACGAGAAGCGCTAAGATTCCCAGTGCTGATTTCATGGTGACGGTGCCCTCCCGGTCGGCGATACGAATGGTACTCCTTGCGAGTGCGCTAACAGTGGCACTAACAGCGGCCGCGCCGCCGGCATTCCCGGAGCCGCCGAAATCGCGCGGCGAAGCGCTCGCGGCGCTCGCGAGCGCCGAGACCACGGTGCGCATGGAAGCGATCGTATGGCTCGCCAATCACGGCGGCATGTCCGACGCGCCGCTGCTGCACGAGCGGCTGCGCGACGAGAGCCCGATCGTGCGTGAGTATGCCGAGCGTGGCTTGTGGGCGCTCTGGAGCCGCTCGGGCGACGCGGCGATCGACAGCCTCATGGCGCGCGGCGTCGAGGAGATGCAGGCCGGCAAGCACACGGCCGCGATCGCCACCTTCTCGGAGGTGGTCAAGCGCAAGCCCGACTTCGCCGAAGGCTGGAACAAGCGCGCAACGGTTTACTACCTCGCCGGCGACTACAAAAGATCCATTGCCGACTGCGACCAGGTGCTGAAGCGCAACCCGGGCCACTTCGGCGCGCTGTCGGGGCTGGGACAGATCTATTTCCAGCTCGAGCGCTACGAGGATTCGCTCGCTTGGTTCCGCAAAGCGCTCGACGTGAACCCCAACATGCTGGGCGTGGAGTTCAACATCAAGGGCATCGAAGCACTGCTGAGAGAAAAGCGCGGCAAGCAGATCTAAAACAGGGACAGACCACGTTTTTTCGATATGCGGAAAATCGTGGTCTGTCCCTGATTTTGCCGCTAGACGTAGTCCTTCGCCGCAGTATCGGAATCGGCCGGCCGGCCGATGAGGTAGCCCTGGATGTAGTCGCAGCCGCAGCGCTGCAGGAAGTCGCGCTGCGCGTCGTTCTCGACGCCTTCGGCGATCACCTCGATGTCGAGCGCGTGCGCCAGCGCGACGATGGCGGAGACGATCGCGCCCTCCTCGCGGTCTTTCGGCGCCTCGGCGACGAAGGTGCGGTCGATCTTCACCTTGTCGACCGGGAAGCGCTTCAGGTACGCGAGGCTCGAGTAGCCGGTGCCGAAGTCGTCGATCGCGATCGAGACGCCGAGCTTCTTCAGGCGCCTGAGCGTCGTCAGCGTGATGTCGGTGTGCTGCATGGCGAGCGTCTCGGTGATCTCGAGCTCGAGCTGCCGCGGCGGCAGCCCGGTTTCCTTGAGCGCCTGCGCCACCATCTGCGCGAGCTTCGGATCGTTGAACTGCCGCGGCGAGAGGTTGACCGCGATCTGCAGGCCGCGCTCGGCGCCGATGAAGGTCGCCCAGCGGCAGGCTTCGCGCAGCACCCATTCGCCGATCTTGAGGATCAGGCCGCACTCCTCCGCGATCTGGATGAACTCGCCCGGTGGCACCAGGCCGCGCTCGGGATGCTGCCAGCGCACCAGCGCCTCGTGGCCGGTGACGCGGCCGCTCTTCGCCTCGACGATGCGCTGGTAGTGCAGCCGCAGCTCGCCCTTGCCGATGGCGCGGCGCAGATCGGTCTCGAGGGCGAGGCGCCGCGAGGCCGCCTGGTTCATCTGCTCGGTGAAGAACTGGTAGTTGGCGCGGCCCAGTTCCTTCGCGTGGTACATCGCGGCGTCGGCGTTGCGGATCAGCGTCTCGGCATCGCGCCCGTCGTCGGGAAAGACGGTGATGCCGATCGAGCAGGTGACCGCGAGCTCGCGCTCGTCCACCGCGGCGGGCTGCGAGACCTGCTCGATCACCTTCTGCGCCACCTGCGCGACGTCGGACGAGCGCTTCACCTCCGGCAGCACCACCACGAATTCGTCGCCGCCGATGCGGCAGATGGTGTCGCCGACCCGCAGCTGGTTCACCAGGCGCTGCGACACCTCCTTCAGCAGCACGTCGCCCACGGCGTGGCCGAGCGAGTCGTTGATCGGCTTGAAGCGGTCGAGGTCGATGAACATCACCGCGGTCTGCTTGCGGTTCCTCTGGCTGAGCGCGAGGGCCTGCGTCAGGCGGTCTTCCAGCAGGCGCCGGTTGGGCAGCCCGGTGAGCGCGTCGTGGTCGGCGAGGTGCTGCGCGCGCGCCTTGGCCTGCTCGAGCTCTGCGGTGCGCTCGGCGACTGCGCGCTCGAGCGCGTCGCGCGAAGCCTCGAGGGAGGCGCGCGCGGCGTGCTCGGCGGTGACGTCGTCGTAGATCCAGATCGCGCCCTCGCGCGGATGCGCCGGGTCGATCGCCTTGCCGACGAGCTTGCACCAGAAGACGCTGCCGTCCTTGCGCCGGTACTGGCGCTCCGATGACACCGAGCGGCCGTCGCGCATGTCGTCGTACCAGCCGTCGTCGCGCTCGTACTCCTCGGGCGTGCAGTAGATGGCGCGGGTGCTCTGGCCGATGAGCTCGCCCGGCCCGTAGCCGAACATCTGCTCGAAACCCGGGTTGCAGCGCTGATAGGCGCGGTTCCTGACAAAGGCGATGCCGACCGTGGCGTTGTCGAGGATCAGCTCCTGCTCGGCGAGCGCGCGCTGCACCCGCTGGTCGGCGACGCGCTCCGCGGTGACATCCTCAAAACTCCAGATCCACTCCTGGATCTGGTCGCCGACGTCGATGCGCCGGCCGCGGGTGCGGCAGCGGAAGGTCGAGCCGTCGCGGCGCTTGAAGCGCCATTCGGCGTCGTGCGTGCCGCCCGGCGCGGTGGTGAGGAAGGCGAGCGAGCCGGCGCGCTGCCAGTCGTCGGTGTCGGCGAAGAGCATCGAAGAGCTCTCGCCGACCAGCTCGCCCGGCCCGGCGCCCACCATTTCCTCCAGATACCGGTTGCAGCGCTGGATGATGCGGTTCCTGACGAACGCGATGCCGACCGTGGCGTTGTCGAGGATCAGCTCCTGCTCGGCCAGAGCCCGCTCGATCCTCTCCTCGGCCTCGTGCTGCTGCGTGATGTCCTCGAAGAGCCACACCGAGCCCTGCGATGGATCGCCGGTCTGCACCGCGCGGCCCGAGATCGAGCACCAGATGAGGGCGCCGTCCTTGCGCAGGTGCTGGCGGCGAAGCTGCAGCGTCTCGCCTTGCCAGATCGTCTGGTACACCGCGTCGCCGCCCGCGTCGTACTCGTCGTCGCTCACGAACATGAAGCGCGTCGACTGGTTGATGAGCTCGCCCGCGTCGTAGCCGAAGATCTCCTCGAAGCGCCGGTTGCAGCGCACGATGCGGCGGTCTCTCACGAAGATGATGCCGGCGAGCGCGTTCTCGAGCACCGCGTCCTGCTCGCGCAACAGCCGATGCAGCGCCTCGTCGGCGCGCTTCCTCTCGGTGATGTCCTCGAGGAGCCAGACGTAGCCCTTGGCGCGATCGCCGGGCTGCACCGCGCGGCCGCAGATGCGGCACCAGAAGCCCGAGCCGTCCTGGCGGCGCACCCAGGCCTCGCGCGCGTGCGTGCGGCCCTGGTCGAGCTCGGCGTAGTTGCGCGCCATCTCCTCGTACTCGGCGTCGGTGAAGTACACGTCGCGCGTCGGCGCGCCGACCGCGGCGCCCGGCGCGTAGCCGAACATCTCCTCGAAGCGACGGTTGCAGCGCACGGTCTTGCGCTCGCGCGTGAACTGGATGCCGACGACGATGTTGTTGAGCAGCGCCTGCTGCTCGGCGAGCACGCGCTGCAGCTCGTCGGCGGCCTTCCTCTCCTCGGTGATGTCCTCGACGATCCAGACCGAGCCCTTGTGCGGGTCCTGCGGGTCGACCGCGCGGCCGTCGGCACGGTTCCAGAAGGTGCTGCCATCCTTGCGCCGGCGCAGTTCGATGCGCCGCGAGGTCTGCCCGCGCGCGAGCACCTCGTACACGTCGGCACCCTGCGCGAAGTCGGCCCCGCCTGCGTACAGGATCGAGGTCGGCTGGCCGTCCATCTCGCCCGGACCGTAGCCGTACATCTCCTCGTAGCGCCGGTTGCAGCGCACGATGCGCCGCTCCTTGACGAACACGATGCCGATCGACGCGGTGCCGAGGATCGCCTCC
>DASXRW010000503.1:0-5431 GCA_036506355.1 Burkholderiales bacterium | reverse complement strand
CGGCGGAGCTGCGCCGGCGCAATTTCATCCGGCCGCAGGACTTTCCGTACCGCACCCATCTCGGCGACACCTACGACGGCGGCAATTTCGCCGCGGTGCTGGACCAGCTGCTCGCGCACGCGGACTGGGGCGGTTTCCCGGCGCGCCGCGAGGCGTCGAAGCGAGCCGGGCGGCTGCGCGGCCGCGGGCTATCGGTGTACCTGGAGTGGACCGGCGCGCTGCCGACCGAAACCGTCGATATCGAAGTCAGCGCGGAGGGCGAGATAACCGTTTTCTCCGGAACGCAGGCCATGGGCCAGGGGCTCGAGACCTCGTACACCCAGCTCGTCACGGAGGTGCTCGGCGTGCCGGTGGAAAAAGTGCGCATCGTGCAGGGCGATACCGACCGCGCCAACGGCGTCGGCAGCGTGGGCTCGCGCTCGGCCTTCGTCGGCGGCTCCGCGGTGGTCGCCGCCGGCCGGCGCGTGGTCATCGAGGGCAAGGCGCTCGCGGCCGAAGCGCTCGAGGCGGCGCAGGCCGACATCGAATACCGCGACGGCCGCTTTCGCATCGCCGGCACCGATCGCTCGATCGCGCTCGGCGAGCTGGCGGCGCGGCAGACGCGCCGGATCTTCCGGGTGTCAGCGACGGAAACGCCGTCGACACCCTCGTGGCCGAACGGCGCGCAAGCCTGCGAGGTCGAGATCGATCGTGAAACCGGTGAGGTGAAACTCGCGAGCCTTGCGAGCTGCGACGACGTCGGGCGCATCATCAATCACATGATCGTCGAGGGCCAGGTGCACGGCGGCATCGCGCAGGGCGCGGGACAGGCCCTGTACGAGCAGGCGGTGTACGACCAGGAGAGCGGACAGCTCCTCACCGGGTCGCTGATGGACTATTGCGTGCCGCGCGCCACCGACCTGCCGCTCATGCGCCCGAGCTTCGACGAGAGCGTGCCTTGCAAGACCAACCTGCTCGGCGTGAAGGGCTGCGGCGAGCTCGGCACGATCGGCGCGATGCCCGCGGTGGTGCATGCCGTGCTCGATGCGCTCGGCCTCTTGCACCTGGAGATGCCGCTGACCGCGGAAAAGGTCTGGCGTGCACTGCATGCCGGCGCACGCTGAGCAGCGTCGGGCGTTCGCATACGCGCTCGCCGCGTCGCTCATCCTGCATGCATTGATGCTGGCGGTGCGTTTCCCCGCGCAGAATGCTTCGTTCGGTCATCCATCGGCGCCAATCGCCGCGCGCCTCGCCGAGCTGCCTGCGCAAACCGAAGCTGTATCGCGCGCGGAGCGCAAACCGCCGCGAATTAAGCGCCCACTGGTGCCCTCAGTGCAGAAGGCGGAAGTGCAGGCAGCGATTGCCGAGCCGGCCGTCGTGGCAAGCGCGCCCGCTGCGCTCGACGATGGATTGATCGCGCGCTACCGCCATGAGCTCATCAGCGTCGCGGTGCGCTACAACCGATATCCGCCGCAGGCTGCCGAGAACGGCTGGGAGGGCGACGTCGCGTTGCGCGTGAGCATTGCGCCGAGCGGCCCGCCGCGGGTGAGCGTCAAGAAGAGCTCGGGACACGAGCTGCTCGATGAGCAGGCTATGGAAACCTTTCGCCTGGCGACACCCCAAGTCCCCGTGCCGGCGGCGCTGCGCGGGCAGGAGTTCGACCTGGAAGTGCGGGCGGTCTACAGCCTGAAGGATTAACGCTCGGGCCGGAACGCCACGACGTGGTCGACGTCGAGGCGGATGCCGATGAGCTCGCCGAGCGCGTGGTTGTGGTGGCTCGGCACGAGCGCCAGCACCTTGCGGCCGCTCGCGAGCTTCAGCGTGTAGAGGATCTCGGCGCCGCGGAACGCCTTGTGCACCACCTCGGCCTGGGTCGGCGCCGCGTCGTCGTGCACCACGTCGTCGGGCCGCAGCAGCACTTCGAGCGCCTGGCCATCGCCCGCCGGCGGGCCGCCCTTCAGCGTGCCGAGCTCGATCTCGAGCCGCTCGCCGTCGAGCGCGCGCGCCGGCAGGAACACGCCCTGGCCGATGAAGTCGGCGACGAAGCGGTTCGCCGGCCGGTGGTAGAGGTTGTACGCCGTGTCCCACTGCTGGATGCGGCCCTCGTGCAGGATGCCGACGAGATCGGCGATGGCGAAGGCTTCCTGCTGGTCGTGCGTCACCAGCACCGCGGTCGCGCCGCTCGCCTTGATGATCTCGCGCAGCTCGAGCGAAAGCCGCTCGCGCAGCTCGACGTCGAGATTGGAGAACGGCTCGTCGAGCAGCAAGAGCTCCGGGCGCGGCGCGAGCGCGCGGGCGAGCGCCACGCGCTGCTGCTGGCCGCCCGAAATCTCGTGCGGATACTTCTCGAGCTCTTCCGCCAGGCGCACCAGGCGGCCGAGCTCCTGGATGCGCAGCGTGCGCGCCTCGCGCGCCAGGCGATGCAGGCCGAAGCCGATGTTGCCCGCGACGGTGAGGTGCGGGAACAGCGCATAGTCCTGGAACACCATGCCGATGCGGCGCGCCTCCGGCGGCAGCAGCGTTCCGGGCGCGGACACCGTCTGGCCATCGAGGCGGATCGCGCCGTGCTGCACGGGCTCGAAGCCCGCGATACAGCGCAGCACGGTGGTCTTGCCGCAGCCGCTCGGCCCGAGCAGGCAGCCGATGGCGCCGCGCTCGAGCGCGAAGCTCACGCCGCGCACGACGACCTGCTCGCCGTACGCGTGCCGCAGGTCGTCGGTCTCGAGGAGCGCCATGGCCAGATTATAGTAATTCTCATTTAGACTCGCGCCATGCCACGCCTCGGAGTCCTCGGCTTCGCGACGCTCCTGATCGGCGCGGCATTCGCTCTGCCGGTCGTATCGGTGCTTGCGAGCTTTTTTGCCGGCGCGAGCGATACGTGGCAGCACCTCGCGGCGACTGCGCTGCCGCGCTATGTCGGAAACACTCTCGCGCTCCTGTTGCTGGTGAGCGCCGGCGTTATTTCCATGGGCGTGGTCGCTGCGTGGCTCGTGAGCTCGTACCGCTTTCCCGGGCGCGATCTGCTCGAATGGGCGCTGATGCTGCCGCTCGCCATGCCGGCGTACGTGATGGCGTACGTCTACACCGACTGGTTGCAGTACACCGGCGCCGTGCAGTCGGCGTTGCGCAGTGTTACTGGCTGGCAGGCGCGCGAATACTGGTTTCCGGAGATCCGCTCGCTCTGGGGCGCGGCGGCGATGCTGTCGCTCGCGCTTTACCCGTACGTCTATCTCATCGCGCGCACGGCGTTCCACGAGCTCTCGCGCAGCGCCGTCGAGGCGGGCCGCCTGGCCGGCCTGAACGCCTGGGGCGCGTTCTTTCGCGTCGCGTTGCCGCTCGCGCGGCCGGCGATCGTGGCGGGCAGCGCGCTCGCGCTCATGGAGACACTCGCCGATTTCGGCACGGTGTCCTATTTCGCCTTGGAGGTGTTCACCACCGGCATCTTCAAGGCCTGGCTGTCGCTCGGTGACAGCGTCGCGGCGGCGCAGCTCTCCGGCTGCCTGCTCGCGTTCGTGGTGCTGGTGCTCGCCCTCGAGCGCGCGAATCGGGGCCGCGCGGCCTATGCCACGCCCGGACGCAAACGCGCGCATCCCCATCCCCTGCGCGGCGTCAAGGCGCTGGTTGCATTTATCGCCTGCGCTGCACCGGTGGTCTTCGGCTTTGCGCTGCCGGCGCTGCTCCTCGCGCAGCTCGCCTGGGGCGAGCGCAGCGCCTATCTCGGCCCGCGCATGCTGGCCCTCATCGCGAACAGCTTCAGCATCGCGGGGCTCACGGCGCTCGTCGCCGTGCTGCTCGCCCTGGTGATGGCCTATGCCGGGCGCCTCACGCGCAGCCGTATCGTCCTTGGCGTGAATCGAGCGGCGGGTTTCGGCTACGCGCTGCCCGGCGCGGTGATCGCGGTTGGCGTGCTGGTGCCGCTCGGGCGCCTGGACAATGCCCTCGCTGCGTGGCTCGAGCAGCTACTCGATCGACCGGTCGGGCTGCTGCTCACCGGCACCGTGGCGGCGCTGATCTATGCGTATCTCGTGAGGCTGCTGGCGGTGTCGCTGCAGACGCTGGAAGCCGGGCTCGCCAGGATCACGCGCAGCATGGAGGATGCGGCGCGCTCGCTCGGCGCGGGACCGGCGGCTGCGCTCGTGCGGGTGCACGTGCCGCTGCTCGCGCCGAGCCTCGCGACCGCGGCGCTGCTCGTGTTTCTCGATGTGCTGAAGGAGCTGCCCGCCACCTTTGCGCTACGGCCGTTCAACTTCGATACGCTCGCGATCGAGGCCTACAACCTCGCGAAGGACGAGCGCCTCGCCGAGGCGGCGGCGCCGGCACTGGTGATCGTGGCGGTGGGTCTGCTACCGGTGCTCTATGTGACGAGGCGCTACTTCCAGGCGACGCGGTCGTAAATTTTCTGCGAGTTCGGCTGGTTGCGGCCGAGTACCGCGACATTCAGCCGGTCGCGCTTGAAGTCGCCGAAGGCTGCGAGCACCGGGTTGTCGATACGCAAATTGGCGACGACCGGCCACTCGTTGTTGCCGTCGGCGAAATAGCGCTGCGCCTCGTCGCTCGCCAGATATTCCAGGAACTTGACCGCGGCAGCGCGGTGCGGCGCGTTCTTCAGCACGCCGCCGCCCGAGATGTTGACGTGCGCACCCCAGCTCTTCTGGTTCGGGAACACGATGCCGATGCGCTCGGCGGCCTGCTTCTCCTCGGGCTTTTCCGAGCGCGCCAGGCGCGCGTAGTAGTACTGGTTCGATACGGTCACGTCGCACTGCCCGGCGGCGACGGCCATGAGCTGGTCGGTGTCGCCGCCCTTGGGTTCCTGCGCGAGATTCGCGCGCACGCCCTTCGCCCAGGACTCGGCCTTGGCCTCGCCGAGGTGATCGATCAGCGCTCCCAGCAGCGAAAGGTTGTAGACGTTGGTGGAAGAGCGCATGCACACGCGGCCTTTCCACTTCGGCTCGGCGAGTTCCTCGTAGCTCTGGATCTCGCCCGCTCGCACTTTCGCCTTGTTGTAGGCGATGACGCGCGCGCGCATCGAGAAACCGAACCACTGGCCGCCGGGCTCACGGAAGCTCTCCGGGATACGCGCTTCCAGCGTCTTGGACTTCACCGGCTGGAAAAGCCCGAGCTGCTCGGCGCGCCAGAGGCGGCCGGCGTCGACCGTGATCAGCACGTCGGCGGGGCTGCGCGGGCCTTCGTTGCGCACGCGCTCGATCAGCGCGTCCTCGCCGCCTTCGATGCGGTTTACCTTGATGCCGGTGAGCTTGGTAAAGCCTTCGTAGAGGGCCTCGTCGGTCTTGTAATGGCGCGACGAGTAAATGTTCACTACGTTTTCCTGCGCCGCTGCGCTGAAGGCGCACAGGGCCAAGGCCAGGGCGAGCGTTCTCATGGCCAAACGATAAGGGCTCTCATTGCGAGTGTCAATGAGAATAATTCTCGTCTTTGAGGTGGATCAATAAAC
>DASXRW010000502.1:0-2647 GCA_036506355.1 Burkholderiales bacterium | reverse complement strand
CGCCCGCCGCTCGTTTCCATCACGAGGTTGGCGCTTTTCAGGCTGTCGAGCGCCGCCTGCACTTCGGATTCGGTCGCCTCGATCACCGGTGAGCGGCTGGTCTTCTGGTTCGCGCCCGAGACCAGCGCGTTGAGTGTCAGCGGGTAGCTGTCCGGGACGGTGCGCTGCTTCTCGTACAGAGTGCCGAGAACGCGCGTTTCGAGAAGCGAGAGGGCTCTCATTCGGGCGGCAGGCGCCGGTGCCAATCGGTCGCGAGCTGGTAGGCGTGGCCCGCGGCGAGCAGCGTGCCCTCCGAGAATGGCCGGCCGACGAGCTGCATCGCGATCGGCAGGCCGCGCGAGTCGAAGCCGCACGGCAGCACGAGCGCCGGCACGCCGAGGTAGTTCACCCAGCGCGTGAGGCGCGTGACGCCGGCGAGGAGCTTCGGCATCTCGGCGCCGCCGCGCGGCCCGGTCTGCTCGCGCGTGGGCAGCGGCACGGCGATCGCCGGCACGAGGTAGAGGTCGGCGCCGGCGAGCGTCGTCGCGCAGAAGCGCTCGAGCCATGCCGAGCGCAGGCGCAGCACCTCGAGGTACTGCGCGGCGGGAATCGCGAAGCCGGCTTCCAGGCGCACGCGCACCGCGGACGAGTAATCCTCCTGGCGCTCGCGCATCCATTGCGTGTGCTGCGCCGAGGCCTCGGCCTGCATCACGACCAGGCAATGCGCCGAAAGCAGATCGAAATCCGGCGGCTCGATCTCCACCAGCGTCGCGCCGGCGGAGCGCAGCGTGCGCGCGGCACCGAGGACGGCCGCGGCGATCTCGGGATCGGCGTTCGCTTCGATCCACGCGGTGGAGAGCGCGATCTTCATCGAGTCGATGGGCCGCTCGATGCCGATTTCGACCGGCTCGTGCGAGCTCACGGCATCGCGCCGATCGTGGCCGGCGATGGCGGCGAGCAGCAGCGCGCAGTCCGCGGCGCTGCGCGCGAGCGGCCCGATCGTGTCGAGCGAATGCGAAAGCGGCATCGCGCCATGGCGCGACACCCTGCCCCAGGTCGTCTTCAGGCCGGTGACGCCGCACGCGGCGGCGGGCAGGCGCACCGAGCCGCCGGTGTCGGAGCCCAGAGCGCCGAACACCAGGCGCGCGGCGACCGCGGCGCCCGAGCCGCTCGAGGAGCCGCCGGTGATGTAGTCCGGGTGCCACGGATTGCGGCAGTCGCCCCAGTGCTCGTTGTGCCCGGTCGGCCCGTAGGCGAACTCCGACATGTTGAGAGTGCCGATGTCGAGCGCACCCGCGGCGTCGAGGCGCTCCAGCGCGGCCGAAGTCTCGGCGGCGACCCAGCCGCGCCGGATTTTCGAGCCGCAGTTCGACACCTTGCCGGCGCGGTAGAACATGTCCTTGTGCGCGAGCGGGATGCCGCCCAGCGGTCCTTCGCGTGGGCCGTTGCGCGGCTCCCGGGAAACGAAGGCGTTGATGCGCGGCTGCCAGCGTTCGATGCGGCGGCGGCAGGCCTGCTCCAGGTCTTTCGACGAGAGCTCGCGCCGGCGCAGGGCCTGCGCCGCTTCGGCGAGGGTGAGCGCCGCCGGGTCGCTCACTTGTTCGCGCTCAGCGCAATCAGGTAGGTCGTGGCGTCCACCTCGAAGGCCAGCTTCGCGCGCAGCGGATCGTCCATGTTGAGCGCATTGACGCCCGGCGCGAGCCGCTCGGCCCGGCCCGGCGCCAGCGGAATGTCCTGCGCTGCGAGCATGGCCTCGACCACCTCGGCGCTCAACGGTTTCGCCATGCTTGTTTCCCTCTCAGCGTTGGTCCCTATGATAATTCCGACCCTGACGCCGGATTGAGGCAGTTTCATGAAGCGTGAAGTGATCAGCGGCAAGAGCACGCCCACGCCGATGGCGCACTACTGCCAGGGCATCCTCGCGGGCGAGACGCTGTACGCGGCCGGCCAGATCGCGTCGGACTACAAGACCGGCGTGCCGCCCGAGGCGCGGCAGGATCCGGCCTTCCCCTACTACGGCTCCGACATCCAGAAGCAGGCGCGCTACGTCCTGAACAATATCGCGAGCGTGTTCCAGGCCGCCGGCTGCGACTTCAAGGACGTGGTGAAGTCGCAGGTGTTCCTCACCGAGCTCAAGGACTTCTTCCATTTCGACCAGGTATGGAAGGAGTTCTTCCCTTCGCCGCCGCCGCGTACCACGGTGCAGGTGAGCGGCCTTCTCGTTCCAGGCTGCCGCGTGGAGATCGACCTGTGGGGGGTCCGCCCCGGCGTGAAAAAGGAGCTCATCACACAGGGCATGCTGGCGGGCGAAACGCTTTATGCCGCGGGCCAGATCGCGTCGGACTACAAGACCGGCGTGCCGCCCGAGGCGCGGCAGGATCCGGCCTTTCCCTACTACGGCTCCGACATCCAGAAGCAGGCGCGCTATGTCCTCACCAACCTGCGCAGCGTGTTCCAGGCCGCCGGCTGCGACTTCAAGGACGTGGTGAAGTCGCAGGTCTTCCTCACCGACCTCGACGATTTCTTCTACTTCGACCAGGTGTGGAAGGAGTTCTTTCCTTCGCCGCCGCCGCGCACCACGGTGCAGGTGAGCCGCCTGCTGGTGCCGGGATGCAAGGTCGAGATCGATCTATGGGGCGTGAAGCCGAACGTGCCGCGCAAAGTGATT